>CACXEO010000054.1 GCA_902766785.1 Oscillospiraceae bacterium
AAATTAAGCGTGTAAATATGTATGTTTGTAACCGGCACGCCCTGCTAAAATCAAAGAAAATGGTCGCCCCCAGGTCCACGGGCGGCCGGAGGAAGCGCAGTTGTTTTAAAAAAGGCATTAAAAAGAGGCTTTGCGCTTTACAGCACAAAGCCTTTTTAATAAAGCTGACCGGATTATTCCGCTCCGCCTTCCAGCGCGCGTTCGAGCCAGATACTCGCGATATCCAACGCCTGGTAGAGCCCCTTCTTTTCGGCTTTTTTAACCACGATATCCATCGGGTTAATCGTGGTATCGGTATGCATCAGCTGAATCGTGATATTGTCGGCCAGGTCAAGCTCACCTTCGCTGGTATGCGACTGAATACTCAGCATGACGACGAAATCGTCACCCATGGAACCGTAATAAATTGTATCGCCTTTGCGGACCAGCGGCTTCCCTTTATAAGTAAAAAATGGAGTTTGTTTTTCGCTCATTCGTAGGACCTCTCTTTCCATCGGTTATTCCCGCACCACCCAAACGGGCCGGGAAAAATCTTTCCATTCGCTTCAATGTGTCAGGCATGCAATTAGAACTGATACACTATTATACCATTTTCAAAACCAAAAGTAAACGATAACGGGAATAATTTCTTTTTTACGCAAATGTTCTTTACGCTGTTTTGGTTTCGTATTATATTATAAGTATAACCAGATTTTAACAGAGTTGAGGTGTTTTTTATGTCGATCCCTGTCATTTGGTGCAGTCCCAACGCGAATGGGCTGACGGCCGCCTGTAAGGAAGCGGCGCTGCGCGGCATTGCGGCGGCGGGAAAGAAAGCGGAGGCAATTCAGCTTAACGCCCTGTCCATCGAGCGGTGTCGGGTCTGCCAGAACGGCTATGGAGACTGCAAGGAAAAGGGGAGCTGCGTCATCCAGGATGACCTTGCGGAGGTTTACCGCAAAATGGTGGAGGCAGAGGCGGTGGTCTTTATCACCCCGGTTTACTGGCATGACCTTTCAGAGCCGCTCAAGGCGCTGATGGACCGCATCCGCCGGCTTGAGACGGTACATAACCACTTTTTAAAGGAAAAGCCCTGCATTTTTGTCGCGGCGGCGGGCGGCTCCGGCCGCGGAACCTCCTACTGTATGCTCAACATGGAGGAAACCCTTAGCCACATTGGGATGGTCCCGCGCGACCGGCTGCCCATTACCCGGTTTTCCCGGGAATATATGCTGAAGGCGGTCGAGGCTTCCGCAAGGCGCCTCTGCGAAGAGCTATAGGGAGTAATGAACAGGGAATGCCCCTTTTCAGATGGGAAAAGGGGCATTTTTATCATTTCATAAGCCTGCCTGTGAAACAGCAGCGATCTTTTGTTTCCTCATACTGCAGGCTGTATTTTCCGTCGCAGTAGAGCTTTTCCTCCAGAACGCCGCTCAGGAAATTTGACATCTCAATTTGAATCAGAGCTTTTGGCGCGTCTTTTTCCGGAATAACAGAACGAAGCAAGAGCAGCCAATCGTTTGTCGCTGCTACATCGGTTGCTGTTTCTCCAAGTCCGCAAATTTCAACCGACGAGACCGCTCCTTTCCGCAGGTCCCAGGTCAGGGTAAATTCATCGACTGTGATGTGTTGCCACAGGCTTTCGTCCAGGCGGAATGTCACAGAGGTTCCGTCTTCCGCTGCGGAGACCGCCCTGTAGTTTTCGCCGTGTTCAAGCTGTTCGGCGCAGGTAACGGCAGCTTCACGAAAATCCTCGGAGAGCTTGCCAAGGGTTTCTTCCGATTGATCTGTGCAGGACGAAAAGAGCGCCAGGATGAATATGGAACAGGATAATAACAGCAGCAGGCGGAAGCGTTTCATTGTGATCCCTCCGTTACATAATATGGTTTATTCATTATACCAACTGATAAAAGGAAATGTCAGCTTCATTTTAGATAAAATAATCCGTTTCCTATTGTTGAAGGTGTTGGATACGGCGTTTTTGATCCAAAAGAAAAAGGTGCAAAGTAAGGGCAGCAGCGTAGGGTTTGTAAGTTTTTTAATAAGTCTTTTGGTAAAATTTACAAGGCGGAGGAGGCAGGCGCCAGTCTGAGGAGAAAAAGGAAACAGCTGGATTGTTTATATACAATTTGTTTATTTTTCATTAATTTGCCATATGGTTGAATGATAAATATTCGACAATATCCCTTTACAAGGCGCGGAAAACGTGGTAAAATTTAAAGCGACATAACATGCCCCGGCTAGCGCCGGGGTTTGTGTTGAGAAAACATTCAGGAGGAAAGAAAATGGCAAGAAAGATGAAAAGCATGGACGGCAACACTGCCGCTGCGCATGTAGCTTATGCGTTTACAGAAGTTGCCGCCATTTACCCGATCACTCCGTCCAGCCCAATGGCTGACAGTGTTGATCAGTGGAGCGCTGTAGGCCAGAAGAACATCTTCGGCACGACGGTCAACGTCATGGAGATGCAGTCTGAGGCGGGCGCTGCCGGCGCCGTTCACGGCAGCCTGGCCGCCGGTGCAATGACCACTACCTTTACCGCATCCCAAGGCCTTCTTCTCATGATCCCGAATATGTACAAAATTGCAGGCGAGCTGCTGCCGAGCGTTTTCCACGTTTCCGCGCGTACCGTAGCAAGCCATGCTCTGAACATTTTCGGCGACCATTCTGACGTATACGCTTGCCGTCAGACCGGTTTTGCGATGCTGGCTGAGACCAACCCGCAGGAAGTTATGGACCTTTCTGCCGTTGCACACCTTGCGACCATTAAGGGCCGTGTTCCGTTTATCAACTTCTTTGACGGTTTCCGTACCTCTCACGAGATTCAGAAGATTGAAACCTGGGACTACGACGACCTGGCTGAGATGGCCGACTGGGATGCGGTCAAAGCGTTCCGTGACCACGCTTTGAATCCGGAGCATCCGGCAATGCGCGGTTCCCATGAAAATGGAGATATCTTCTTCCAGCACCGTGAAGCCTGCAATAAGTACTACGATGCACTTCCGGCAATTGTTGAAGAGTACATGGGCAAGGTCAACGAGAAGATCGGCACCAACTACCAGCTCTTTAACTACTACGGCGCACCGGATGCGGAGCGCGTTATCGTTGCGATGGGCTCTATCTGCGACGTTGCTGAAGAAGTTATCGACTACATGACTGCGAAAGGCGAGAAAGTCGGCCTTGTCAAAGTCCGTCTCTATCGTCCGTTCGTTTCTGCAAAACTCCTTGAAGCGATTCCGGCAACCGCCAAAAAGATCGCCGTTCTTGACCGTACAAAAGAGCCGGGCGCCCTGGGCGAGCCGCTCTTCCTCGACGTTGTCACCGCGCTCCGCGAAGCCGGCAACGATGCGATGGTCATCGGCGGCCGCTACGGCCTCGGTTCCAAAGACACCCCGCCGTCCAGCGTTTTTGCTGTCTATGACGAGCTGGCTAAGGATGACCCGAAACCCCGCTTCACCATTGGTATCAACGACGACGTCACATACCTTTCTCTTGAGGAGAAACCCGCTCCGAACACCGCGGCGGAAGGCACCACTGAGTGTAAATTCTGGGGCCTCGGCGGCGACGGTACGGTCGGCGCGAACAAAAACTCCACCAAGATTATCGGCGACCACACTGATAAGTACATCCAGGCGTACTTCCAGTACGACTCCAAAAAGACCGGCGGTATCACCGTTTCCCATCTGCGTTTTGGCGATAAACCGATCCGCAGCCCCTATTATATCAACAAGGCTGACTTTGTTGCCTGCCACAACCCGTCTTATGTTGTCAAAGGCTTCAAGATGGTCAACGACGTTAAACCGGGCGGTATCTTTATGATCAACTGCCAGTGGAGCGACGAGGAACTGGATCACCACATGCCTGCCGAAGCGAAACGCTACATCGCGCAGAACAACATCCAGCTCTACACCATCAACGCAATTGATAAAGCAATTGAGATCGGTATGGGCAAACGCACCAACACCATCCTTCAGTCCGCGTTCTTCGCCCTTGCGAACATCATGCCGGCTGAGGATGCCATCAAGTACATGAAAGAAGCGGCTAAAAAGTCCTACTCCAAGAAGGGCGACGCCGTTGTCGAAATGAACTACAAGGCGATTGACGCCGGTAAAGATGCGCTCCATAAAGTCGAGGTTCCGGCTTCCTGGGCTGATGCGAAAGACCCGGCTGATGAGAGCCAGCTCAAGGGCAACCCGGCCACTGTCAAAATGGTCAAGGAGATCATGGAGCCTGTTTCCAAAATGGACGGCGACAGCCTGCCGGTTTCCGCCTTTGTCGACCATGTCGACGGACAGTTCGAGCAGGGCGCTTCCGCCTATGAGAAACGCGGCGTAGCCGTCAATGTTCCGGAGTGGAATCCGGATACCTGTATCCAGTGTAACCAGTGCGCATATGTCTGCCCGCACGCCACCATCCGTCCGTTTGCTTTGACTGCTGAGGAAGTGAAGAATGCTCCGGAAGGCATCAAGACCAAACAGATGACCGGAAAAGGCTGCGAGGATTATCAGTTTGCGATGACCGTTTCCCCGCTTGATTGTATGGGCTGCGGCGTCTGCGTCAACGTCTGCCCGACCGCTGCAAAAGGCACCCTGAAAATGGTTCCTCAGGAGAGCCAGGCGGCACAGCAGCCGGTCTTTGACTACTGTGTTGAGAACATCAAAAAGAAAGACGGCATGATGGCTGAGACCACCGTCAAGGGCTCCCAGTTCAACCAGCCGCTCCTTGAGTTCTCCGGTTCCTGCGCAGGCTGTGCGGAAACCAGCTACGCCCGTCTGGTCACCCAGCTCTTTGGCGAGCGGATGTTCATCTCTAACGCGACCGGTTGTTCTTCCATCTGGGGCGGCCCGGCTGCAACTTCTCCATACACCGTAAGCAAAGTCAACGGCTTTGGCCCGGCTTGGGCAAACAGCCTCTTTGAGGACAACGCCGAGCACGGTTTCGGTATGTACCTTGGCCAGAAAGCTGTCCGCGACAGCGTTGCGGCAAACGTTCGGGCGCTGATTGCTATTGACTATGCGTATGCCCCGCTGAAAGAAGCTGCCCAGGCTTGGCTTGACACTATGGATGACGGCAAGTTAAACGGCGCCGCGACTGAGAAATTTGTAGCAGCCCTGGAAGATGCGGTTATTGACGGTTGCAACTGTGAAGCCTGCACCCTTGGCCGTGAAATCCTTGCTAAGAAGCAGTACCTCGCCAAGAAATCCGTCTGGATCTTCGGCGGCGACGGCTGGGCTTATGATATCGGCTTCGGCGGCCTTGACCACGTCATCGCTTCCGGCGAGGACGTCAACATTATGGTCTTCGACACCGAGGTTTACTCCAACACCGGCGGCCAGGCCTCTAAAGCCAGCCAGATCGGCCAGGTTGCGCAGTTTGCCGCAGCCGGTAAGGCAATCGGCAAGAAGAGCCTTGCTGAAATTGCCATGAGCTATGGCTACGTTTACGTCGCGCAGATCGCGATGGGTGCGAACCAGGCCCAGACCATTAAAGCGATTACTGAGGCTGAGGCTTACAAAGGCCCGTCCCTCATCATTGGCTACGCTCCGTGTGAAATGCACGGCGTCAAGGGCGGTATGACTAACTGCCAGGCTGAGATGAAGAAAGCGGTTGAAGCTGGTTACTGGAATATGTTCCGCTACAACCCGGCACTCAAGGCTGAAGGCAAGAACCCCTTCATCCTTGACAGCAAGCCCGCCACCGCGGATTACAAAGAATTCATCGCGAACGAAACCCGGTATAACCGCCTGAAACTGGCGTTCCCGGAGCGTGCCGAGGAGCTGTTTGACAAAGCGGCTGACCGTGCGAAAGAGCAGTACGAGCACCTCGTTAAACTGCAGAAACTGTACGGAACCGAGGAATAACCCCTAAAGTAAAAGGAAGCGCATTTCTGCGCTTCCTTTTTTACATCTCAATATCAATATAGCGGGAACTGCTCCGTTTTGCTTTAGAAGTTTAAATCTGCAGCGTGCAATTTATTTGCACATTCGGCCGGCGGCAAACGGGCTTCACCTGTTGACCTGTCAAACGCCTTGTATTATAATTAAAGCAAGAGATAAAGACGGGGTGTGTCAGTAAACCGGTATGGCGGCCGCACGGGCCGTACCGGTTTTTCCGCGCCCGCCGCCGTGTGGAGAATGGGAGTTATACATATGGAAAAACAGTTTATCGTAGAAACCTCTGCCCGCCATGTCCATGTGACGGCGGAAGACGTAAAAATCCTTTTGGGTGAAAAAGGCGAGCTTACCGTCCGCGCCATGCTCAGTCAGCCGGGCCAGTTCGCTTCTAACGAGCGTGTTGCAATCGTGGGCCCAAAAAACACCATCAAAAACGTTTTGATCCTCGGGCCGGAGCGCCCTGCTACCCAGGTTGAAATTTCTGCGACCGACGCGAGAACTCTTGGCATCAAGGCACCGGTGCGGGAATCAGGCGATATTGCCGGAACGCCGGGCTGTAAAATCGTCGGGCCCTGCGGCGAGATTGAAATCAAAGAGGGCGTCATTGTCGCGAAACGCCATATCCACCTGACCCCTGAAAAGGCAGAGGAGCTTGGCGTTACAGATAAACAGGAGGTTTGGGTCAAAGTCGGTACCGAAGGCCGCAGCCTTGTTTTCGGCGACGTGGTCTGCCGTGTTTCTCCGAAATTCTCTCCAGCGATGCACCTGGATACCGATGAGGCGAATGCCGCCGGCTGTGCCGGGGAAATCTGGGGCGAGATTGTTTCCAAATAAAATGAACCGGAACCAAAAAATTCCCGGAGCATATGCTCCGGGAATTTTTATTGATTGCGCCTTGTTTAAAATACCGTTTTACTTCTCCTGCCTATCTGTTTTGGCTTTTACAACCGCCGCCATATCCTCGGCGTCATAATCGCCGCAGGTTTCAAGGAGGCGGTAAACCAAAGCAGAGATGGGAAGGAAGAGCTCCCCGCCTAACTTAAGAGCGTTCCCCACATCCTTGCGTGCGAGGGCAAGCTGGAAACCGCCGTCAAAGTTTTCCTTTTCCATTCTGGGCCAGCGCGCCTTAAAGCTTGCAGATGTGCCGGAGCTCGCGTTGATGACGTCGTAAAGCAGCCCGGTGTCCAAACCGTTTTCGCGGGCGATCCGGAACGCTTCGCTCACCAGAACGGTGTTCCCGACTGAGAGAAGGTTGTTGAGGTTTTTAAAGGCTTTTCCCGTCCCGCAGGGGCCGAGGTAGTAAAGCTCCCGCCCCATGGTGGAAAGGACCGGGCGGACCGTTTCAAAGGCCGTTTCGTCCCCTGACCCAAAGATGGTCAGGGTTCCCTGTTCCGCCCCGGTGACGCCGCCGCTGACCGGCGCGTCAATCAAAGCAATACCTTTAGGCCGGTAAGCTGCCTCCAGCTCTTTCACGCAGTCTGAGGTGGCAGAGGACATGTCCACGATGATACAGCCTGGCTTTAAAGAATCAGAAAAGGTTTGATCCAACAAAAACTCCTTGATTTCGGGGTCGGCGGGTAAAATGGTGATAATAACGTCGGCTCCATCCGCCGCCTCAGCTGGGGAGGGGAAAAGCTTCAGCCCAAGCGGGGAGAGGCGTTCGGCTCCGGCAGTGCTGCGGTGGACTGCGCTTCTGACGGGAAACCCTGCCCGCAGCAGATTGGCGGCCATTGGTTCGCCCATAGCGCCAAGCCCGAAAAATGTGATTGTCTGTTTCATGCGAAAAAACCCCTTTCAGCCGGCAAAATATTTTACAGGTGTAAAAAGCCCCGGAAAAGCCCGGGGCTTTTTTGTCATTCTTCAGTTTCAGCGGCTTTTTTGTTTTCATCCAGTTGGCGAACGGCCTTTACGCGGGCAATCCGGCGGTCCTCCACCAGCAGAACGGTAAACTCCACTCCCTGTATGGTGACGCAGATTTCTTCGTTCGGCGCGGGTATCCTGCCCAGCGTATGAATAATCAGCCCGCTGACGGTGTCGTAATCGTCCGTTTCTTCAAACGGGACGCCCAGTGTTTTGCCAAGGTCTTCCAGCTCCACCCCGCCGTCCAGGGTAAAGGTGGTCTCGTCAACCTGGATGATATCGTCGTCTTCCTCGTCGTATTCGTCCTGAATGTTGCCGACGATAGCCTCAACCAGGTCCTCCATGGTCAGCAGGCCGGAAGTCCCGCCGTATTCGTCTATCACAACGGCCAGATGCGCTTTTTTGGCGCTGAGCTGGCGGAAGAGCTCGGGGAGTTTGGCGGAATCCGGGACATATAAAACCGGGCGGATAAAGTCGTCCACCGAGAAGTCGTTTGAGGTCTCGCAGCTGACCAGCACCAGCAGATCCTTGACGTAGACGGCGCCTACGATGTCGTCGATATCTCCTTCGTAGACCGGGATACGGCTGAACCCTTCGTTAACCGCAAGGTAGACAACGTCGCTGATCCGCGCGGTGCGGGGGACCGCAACAATGTTGGTGCGGTGGGTCATGACGTCCGCGGCGGTGGTGTCGTCAAACTCGAAGATGTTGTTGATCATCTCCATCTGGCTTGATTCAATGACCCCTTTTTCGTTCCCAACGTCCATCATCATCCGGATTTCCTCCTCTGTTACCTCAGAGGACTGCTTGGCAGGATCTGCCCCGAAGAGTTTGGCAACACCGGAAGAAATCCCCTGCACCAGCCGGACGCCCGGCGCAAAAAACACCATGAAAAAGCGGATACCCGGCGCGCAGCCAAAGGCAAAGCGTTCAGGTTTGCCGCAGCCCAGGTGATAGGGGATGGTTCGCGAGACGATTAAAACCAGAAAGAGAGAGCCGAAGAAAACAAGCAGAAAAGCCGCCGCCTTTGCTAAAAAGGCCCCCGCGGGGCCCGCTCCGGAAAAAGCGCCTGTAAATGCATTGGCAAGCAGCGGGTAATATACAAAAAAAGCGCAGACAACACCCAGCGTCGTACAGCAAAGGAACCCAAATTCAGTCGTCCCTTTGAAACGGGCCGGCTTTTGGGTGACCGCACGTACCCGCAGCGCTTTTTTAACGCCGTCTTCACATAACTTTTTGAGTTTTGAATCACTCAGGGTAATTATTGCGGACTGTGCTAATGTGAAAAAGCCGCCCAGCAAAAGCAGAAAGACAAACAATAGAGAAAAAAGCAGTAAACTCCCGTCAGTATCCATGAAGTTCTCCTCTCGTAAGGGGCTGTCAAAAGAATTAGTTACAATTAATCATATAATGTAACCGGTTTTTTGTCAATTGGATAAAAATTTAAACCATTGATTACAGTCTGTTCTGTCAATGAGAATAGAGAATATAGTATAATAAAGTCGAAAGAAACGATTGGGAATTATTGGGCTGGACAGCCCAAATCGGAAAGGTGGATTTTTCATGAAGCACCGCGGATTGGGATATACGTTAATCAGCCTGTGTTTGGCTGTGGCCGCAGTCGACGTTGCACTCTTTGCGGCGTTTGCCCCCGGTTCAGAAAAGCCTGGCACGAGACTGATCCCCGAACATGTGGAAATAAGGGCGCCGGAGTCCTCATCCAGCCCGGACAGCCTGCCTTCCTCCGAGCTGCCAAAGCCTGTGCAGAAACCGCCTGTGAACGTACCGCCGGCCCCGGAGCCGGATACGGGAAAGGTCGCCTACCTCACTTTTGACGACGGCCCCACTCCCAAAACGCCGGAGGTATTGAAAATTTTGAAGGACCATAAAGCAACGGCCACTTTCTTTACTGTTTTTCACCCGGAGAGCGATATTTATTACCGGCGGATTGCAGACAGTGGCTGCCAGCTTGCCATCCACGCCTATAACCACGACTACAAACCGCTTTACGCCTCGGTTGAAAGCTATTTTGCCGATTTTTATAAGATGCAGGCCTACCTGCGGAAATTTACCAAAACACCGGTGACCGACTTCCGTTTTCCCGGCGGCAGTTCCCAAACGGTGACGGATAAGAGGATGTTCTGCAAAATTATTCTTGAGACCCAGAAACAGGGGCTTCGTTATTTTGACTGGAATGTCAGCGCAGGCGACGCCACCAACGCGAAAATAAGTGCGGAATACGTTTACAACAATATTATTCCAGCCGCTTTCCAATATGACAGGCCGGTGATTTTAATGCATGAGCGCAGCCCTTATACGAGGGCCGCTTTGCCCAGGATTATCGAGGCGTTGAAAGAGAAAGGATACAGTTTCGGTCAGGTAAAAGACCTCTCCGAAACCGTTCAGCACAGAACGCCCGCATATGCAGCCAAAGTGCTGGCAGAATAAAAAAGGATTTATACAGACCAAAATTGGGGCAGATGTTCAGTGTGTATTTTTAGTTACCCAGGTGGAAAAACGTTGTCGCTCACGTTTGTCCTCAGATAAAGGGTTCTTTTAAGGGGTAAAAATTACAGACTTTGAAAATTGGAATGGCTTTGCGGCTTCCCGCCCGGCGGAAAATATGGTATGATGAAACCAGTACGGCCGGCAGGCAGAAAGGAGAACGGTGATGCAGCTTTCCCGGAGAACAAAATGGATTTTACTTGGCGTGATGGCGGCGGTTGTTCTGGCCTGCGGCGTTGTTTTGGCCGCCGTATTATTAAACGCCCGGGAAGAGGGAGGAATCCCCCTCAAACCGCAGCACCTGAGCGTTCCTTCTTCTTCAAGCGGTCCGCAGGGCGAGGAGTGGCCCAAGGCCCCCGTACCGGAACGGGATCCGAATTACAACCCGCCCCGCCCTTCCTGGCTGACGGCGGACCTGACTGAAATTGACCCAATTCCAGGGAAGGTTGCTTACCTGACCTTTGACGATGGTCCTTCTTCCATGACGCCCCAGGTGCTGGACGTCCTCCGGAAAAAGGGGGCGACCGCCACTTTTTTTACGGTACACAACGCCGATCCTTCCTGCCGGAACTATTATAAAGAGGTGGTGGACAGCGGCTGCGAGCTTGCCCTCCATGCTTATGAGCACAATCTTCCCAAAATTTATAAAAGCCCGGAAACTTATTTAAGCGATTATAACGCAATGAACGATTTTCTTTTCGAAGTTGCTGGAATTCGGACAAAGCAGGTCCGCTTTCCCGGCGGCAGTTCCCAGACCATGACCAACAGGAGCGTTTTCTGGCAGGTTATGAAAGCCGCCCAGAAAGAGGGGCTCACCTGGCATGACTGGAATGTAAGCTCCGGGGACGCCTCTCCCAACCGCCATACCAGCGAGTGGATTTACAACAACATCTTCCCGGCGGCGCTCCAGTATGATAACCCCGTTATCCTGATGCACGACGTGCCCCGCAACACCTACACGCTGGAAGCCCTCCCCTGGATTATTGATACCCTGCGGGCAAACGGCTACCGGCTGGATGTTGTCTCAAACCTTAAAAATCCTGTCCAGCATAAAAATCCTGACCGGGACACTCCGCCTGTTTCGCCGAGCGGCTCGAACCGCCCGTCCGGTGGGAGCCCGGTTTCCAATCCGCCCCCTTCCCAGGGCAGTGAGTTAAGTGCGCCGTCCAGCAGCCAGAGCGCGCCTTCCGGTTCATCGTTCAGTTCTCTGCCGTCCTCATCATCCTCGTCGGAATCGTCATCTCAGATCTCTTCGAGCGGCTCATCTTCCTCGTCGGAGGTTTCGTCAGGAAGCAGTACGGACAGCTCGTCAGAGAGCGATATTCCATAATGAACGCAGGAGGTTGTACCGGTTTGGAACAGTTTGAACAGTTGGGCGGGGATGTCTGGGTTTGTGTGTCAGACGAACACCGGTTTGGGACGGATGCTTTCCTCCTCTCCGATTTTGCAGCGCCTCGAAAAAAGGACAAAGTCTGCGATTTTGGAACGGGATGCGGTATTATACCGTTATATTTATACAAAAAGTATTCTGTTGCTGCCTGCTGTGGAATTGAAATACAGGAGCAGGGCGCCCGTCAGTTTCAAAAGGGAATAGAACGTTCCGGCGCCGGAGAACGGGTTACCGCCCTCTGCGCCGATTTAAAGGATGCGCCCGGCTTACTGCCAAAGGGGAGCTTTGATCTCATCACCTGTAACCCGCCCTATAAAGCGAGCGGCGCGGGGATTGAGAGCGGGGCGGATGCCGCCCGAATTGCCCGGCACGAAATATTCTGCACAATAAACGACGTCTGCCGTTCCGCCGCGGCGCTGCTGCGCTTCGGGGGGCGGCTCTGTATCTGCCAGCGCCCTGAACGGCTGGCGGACGTTGTCTGCGCCATGCGGGAAAACGGGATAGAGCCAAAACGTCTTCGCTTTGTTGCAAAAAATCCGGCGGGCAGGCCGTGGCTGTTCCTGGTCGAGGGGAAAAAGGGGAGCAAGCCCTTTTTACAGGTGGAACCGCCCCTCTTTCTGGAGGAGGGCGGCGTTTATTTTGGCGATAAGTGACAGCCGGATTTTTTGTGTAGCCTGTATTCTTTGAGTTGATGCGGCGCAGGACCTGCATACCGCTTAAATCTTATATGCGCCGCGCGGCGGATTATCCGCTCACCGGAGCCGGAGAGAAGGCGGTCTTCAATTGGCAGGCTTTGTATTGGACGAAAACCGGCTGGCGGCCGCCTGAGGATTGTAAAAGCCGGGCGTACACCTTTGGTGTGAAAAGGCCAAACGGCACACTGTTAAACCGCGCCGTGACTGTTCACTGCGCTTGGAAAAATAGTTGGAGGTTAAAAATGATTCGGCTGGCAGCGGCAGAGGATTTGAACGCAGTTTTAAAAATTTACGGGGCCGCCAGAGCATTTATGCGCGAAACCGGCAACCCAACCCAGTGGGGAAACAGCTACCCTACAAAGGAGTTGCTTGAAGAGGATATCCGAAAGGGGAACTTATACATATGTGAGGGGAACAGCATTCCGCGGGGCGTTTTTATGCTGATGTCCGCACCGGAGCCAACCTATGCGGAAATTGATGGCGGCTGGAAGTCGAACAAGCCTTACGGGACCATCCACCGGGTAGCAAGTGGTGGAGGGGAAAAGGGGATTTTTAAAGAAATCCTTAACTTTTGCAAGGAGCGGTTTTCTCATCTGCGGATCGACACCCACGCGGATAACCATGTCATGCAGCACCTGGTGAAAAAAGGCGGGTTTGAATACTGCGGGATCATTCATTTGGAAAACGGTTCGCCGCGCCTTGCTTATGAATACATTGCAGATTGATAACTGAAAGACCTGTATAAGAATATTGACGAAAGGGAGCGGATGAAAATGGCTGAATTTTTAATGAGAGGGCCAGGGAACATCGACCAAGTATTTGCTCACCTGGATAAAACAGTGATCGCCCATGCAACGACCTGTCAGGCGGTGGGAACGCATGGCTGTGCGTTTGGGGACGCGAGGGTTATCTTAAGGGTTTATGAGAAATATTATATGAGAAACTTCAGCCGCGCCAGTCTGACTGTTTTAATGACCGCCCAGAATGATACGGTCGATGTAAAAATTGTCAGCTCCGGCGGAAGCGCCAGCGCCGTGATGAAATTCAGCTGGGGCGCTGAGGAGGATTTTGCCGGGGTTGCGGAAAGCGCACTTTGCCAAATTGGGTTTACCCGGCTGTAAACCAAAGGAAAGAGGGATAGAATGCCCGGGAAATTATATGTGGTCGGCACGCCGATCGGAAACTTGAACGACTTTTCCCCCCGCCAGCGCCAGACGCTGGAAGAGGTGGATTTCATTGCGGCGGAGGATACCCGTGTCACCGTTAAGCTTTTGAATCACTTTGAAATTAAAAAGCCGCTTGTTAGCTATTACGAGCACAACCTGCGGGAGCGGGGGGAGCAGATCGTCGCCCGGATCGTAGCGGGAGAGAACTGTGCGGTCGTCTCCGACGCTGGGATGCCCTGCATCAGCGACCCCGGCGAGGATCTGGTCCGGCTCTGCGCCGAGCGGGGGATTGAAACGGTTGTCGTCCCAGGGGCGAGCGCCGCGGTTTCCGCCCTCTGCGTCAGCGGGCTTGTTACCTCGCGGTTCTGTTTCGAAGGCTTTTTGAGCACCGCGAAAAAGAGCCGCCGGGAACACTTGGAGCAGCTCCGGGAGGAACCGCGGACCATGATTTTTTACGAAGCGCCCCACAAGCTTTTAAACACCCTGAAGGATTTTCTGGAAACCTTTGGCGACCGGCGGATTTCGCTTGCCCGTGAGCTGACGAAAATTCATGAAGAAATCCTGCGGTTTCCCACCTTGACGGAAGCCGTGGAATATTTTACCGCAACGTCTCCGCGCGGGGAGTTTGTCCTTGTGCTGGAGGGATCAGCGCCGCGGGAAGCGGGTGGGGAAATAACCCTGGAGAAGGCGGTGGAAAAAGCCGCCCGCCTGGTAGAAAATGGGGAACGTCCGGCCGAAGCGGCAAAGCTGGCTGCAAAAAATACACCTTATAAAAAAAGCGAAATTTACGCAGGGCTGATAAAAAGCGGCGAATGAGCCGCTTTTTCTTCTGTTTAGAAAATTTTCCAAAAAAACTGGGAAAAACGCCTTGAAATTCTCTCCGCTTTGCTGTAACATTTGTATCAAATGAATAAAAACAAGAGGATGGCCGTTGAGGGAACGCCTGATATGAAAATTTGTTTAGAAAAGCTGACGTCAAGCGAGTTGATTGATGCGTACAGCGGGATTATCAAAGAATTAAAAAAGAGGGAGATCATCAGAACCAACAATGTGGTTGGTGATCTGGGGGAGTATCCGGCAATCCAGCTTTACAACCAAATGCCAACCCTGCCAAAGCTTTCGCCCGCACCTGTCGGAACGGAAAATATTGACGCGATCAGCAGAAAGGGAGACCGCTACAGCATTAAGTCGACGACAAGCAATGTGACAGGCGTTTTCTTTGGATTAGAGCCTCTGGGGTCTACCCGAAAAGACGAGAAAAAATTTGAATATGTGATTATCTGTAAATTTGACAGCGATTACCGCCTGTTGGCGATTTATGAAATGGATTGGGATACCTTTTTAAAAAATAAACGTTGGCACAGCAGGATGAATGCCTGGTACCTGGCTTTAACCAAACGGGTGATAGACCAGTGCAAAGAGGTTTCTTTATGGAGCGAGTTGTTCTATGGCCGAATTAAATGACGGCTTGAAGGATAGAGCAATATTAAAAGGTTGGAGGTTGTGTGATGAGCAGAGAATATCATGTTGCAAAAACCGGATGCGATTATGCGGACGGAACGAGGGAACATCCTTTTTTAACAATTTCAAAAGCTGCTGAAACTGCAAAGGCGGGGGATACCGTCATTGTCCACGAAGGCGAGTACCGCGAATGGGTCAAGCCGAAAAACGGCGGCGAGAGCAATATCAACAGGATTACATATGAGGCGGCAAAGGGCGAAAAGGTCGTTATTAAGGGCTCTGAGCGAATTACAAGCTGGGAGCCTGTTGAGGGCACCGTCTGGAAGGTTACCCTGCCGAAAAGCTTTTTCGGGAACTACAACCCTTATACCGAGCCGCTTTTCGGCGACTGGTTTGTCTACCCGGGTGACGCTTCCCTCCATCCGGGCGACGTATACCTGAACGGCGTTTCCTTTTTTGAGGCCAAAACCCTGGATGAAGTAAAAAAAGCGGAGAAGCGCGCCCACGGTTATGCCCCGCCGTGGAGCAAGCGGGTTGAGCTGATCCGTTTCCCGGAGCAGACCGTTTACCAGTGGTGTTGTGAATCAGACAACGAGACAACCACGATTTATGCAAACTTCCAGGGCGCTGACCCGAACAAGGAAGTCGCTGAAATCAACGTCCGCAAATGCTGCTTCTACCCGGAAAAGCCGGGCGTGAACTACATCACTGTCCGCGGGTTTGAGATGGCGCAGGCCGCCTCCCCCTGGACGCCGCCGACCGCCGACCAGCCGGGGCTTCTGGGCGTCCACTGGAGCAAGGGCTGGATCATTGAGGACAATATCATCCACGATGCGAAGTGTTCCGGTATCAGCCTTGGAAAAGAAGCCTCCACCGGCCACAACGAATTTACCGAGGGCCGCCGCAAGCCGGGCTACCAGTACCAGATGGAAGCGGTCTTCCGCGCCCTCCAGATCGGCTGGAGCAAAGAGAAGATCGGCTCCCACATTGTCCGCAATAACATCATCTATGACTGCGGCCAGAACGGGATCGTCGGCCATATGGGCGGCGCGTTCAGCGAGATTTACGGCAACCATATCTATAACATCGCCGTTAAGCATGAATTCTTCGGCTATGAGATTGCCGGCATCAAAATGCACGCCGCGGTGGATACCTACATCCACAACAACCGGATTGACCACTGCACCCTCGGCACCTGGCTTGACTGGCAGGCGCAGGGCACCCGGGTCAGCAAGAACCTTTATTATGACAACGACCGCGACCTGATGATCGAAGTCACCCACGGTCCCTGTCTGGTGGATAACAACATCTTTGGCTCGAACTACAACTTTGACAATGTCGCGCAGGGCACCGCTTTTGTCGGAAATCTCTGTGCCGGCGGGATGCGGCAGGTAGACGTGCTCGACCGCGCAACCCCCTACCACTTCCCCCATACCACCCAGGTCTTCGGCTACGCTTTTGTATACGGCGGTGACGACCGGCTCTACAACAATATTTTTATTGGTGGGCGCGCGACAGAGGGGTTAATCTCCGGTACATCAATGTATAACGGCCGTCCGGCCTCGTATGAGGAGTATATCGGCAAGGTGCGCGAGTTTGATTCCAGCCACGACCACGACCTGTTCTTCAAAGTCCCGCAGGCAGTCTATGTCAATGCGAACGCCTACCTGAGCGGGGCGGAGCCCTTTGACCGCGAGCAGGATAAGGCCGTCTGCGCCGGCGACGCGGGCTATAAAATTGTGGAGGATGGTAACGCTGTATACCTCGAACTGACGCTCGACGAAGCGGCGCTCGCCCTCCCCACCGAGATTATGCGGACTGAAAACCTTGGCAGCACCCGGATAGACGAAGGGATCTACGACGATCCGGACGGCAATTCCATTGTCCTTGACACCGACTATAACGGAGCAAAACGTGCGGAGCACCCGACTGTAGGCCCAGTTGAAGGGCTGAAGGCCGGCCTCAACCGCGTAAAAGTCTGGGGTTGAGAAGCCCGGGAAACCTGATAACGAAACTGGGGCCGTACGCCGTTTGACGTACGGCTCGTTTCCGGATATTACAGAGGAGAACAGGAGATAAAATATGAACAGAGAATTCCACGTTGCAAAAACCGGCTGTGATTTTGCGGCCGGTACCAAAGAAGCCCCCTTTCTGACCATCAATAAAGCGGCGCAGGCTGCTGAAACAGGGGATACGGTCATCGTCCATGAGGGCGAGTACCGCGAGTGGGTCAAACCGGCTCACAGCGGCTACAGCGAAATCAGCCGGATCACCTATCAGGCGGCGGAAGGCGAGAGGGTTGTCATTAAGGGCTCCGAGCGGATTCAAAGCTGGGAAAATATTGGCGGAACCGTTTGGAAGGCCGTGTTGCCGAACAGTTTTTTTGGTGATTATAACCCTTATGCGGAAACATTGGACGGCGACTGGTACGCCTGGCCTTATGACAAATTTATCCATCCGGGTGATGTATATCTCAACGGGAAGTCGTTTTATGAGGCGCGTACCTTGGACGAGGTAAAAAATCCGCAGAAGCGCTTTGAGATGACCCCGCCGTACCATACAAAACCCCAGAAAATTCTGGAGCCGGAACAGACCGTTTACCAGTGGTGCTGTGAATCGGACAACGAGACAACCACGATTTATGCAAACTTCCAGGGCGCCGATCCAAATCAGGAGCTTGTGGAAATCAACGTCCGCAAATGCTGCTTTTACCCGGAAAAGCCGGGGATGAACTACATCACCGTCCGCGGGTTTGAGATGGCGCAGGCCGCTACTCCCTGGACGCCGCCGACCGCCGACCAGCCGGGGCTTCTGGGCGTCCACTGGAGCAAGGGCTGGATCATTGAGGATAATATCATCCACGATTCAAAATGCAGCGGCATCAGCCTGGGCAAAGAGGCTTCTACCGGGCATAACCTCTCCACCAGGCGGCATCAGAAACCGGGTTATCAGTACCAGATGGAAGCGGTCTTCCGCGCCCTTCAGATCGGCTGGAGCAAAGAGAAGATCGGCTCCCACATTGTCCGCAATAACATCATCTATGACTGCGGGCAGAATGGGATCGTCGGCCACATGGGCTGTGTCTTCAGCGAGATTTACGGCAACCACATCTATAATATCGCCATTAAGCATGAGTTTTACGGGTACGAAATTGCGGGGATCAAACTGCATGCGCCAATTGATGTGCAGATTCATGACAACTGTATCCATAACTGTACCCTCGGCACCTGGCTCGACTGGCAGGCGCAGGGCACCCGGGTCAGCAGAAATGTTTATTACAACAATAACGATGACCTCAGCGTTGAGGTAAGCCACGGCCCCTGCCTGGTGGATAATAATATCATTACCGCCCCTTACAGCATTGCAGACTATTCGCAGGGGGTGGCCTATGTGGGCAACCTGATCTGCGGCAAGACCCATGCGGAGAAAGTGCTCGACCGTTCTACCCCGTACCATTTCCCCCACACCACCCAGGCGGCGGGAAGCGCAATGGTTTACGGGCAGGACCATCGGTACTACAACAACATTTTTGTCGCTTATGACGGCTACGAGGGGACACAGCCTGCCGGAAGAGGAATCGACGGCTGCGGGACAGCCATGTATAACGGCAGTACGATCTCGCTTGAGGAATACATGGAAAAAATTGCGTCCTATGGAATTGGAGATCTGGAGCTGCACCAGAAAACCGAGCAGCCGGTTTACGCCTCCGCCAACGCCTACCTGAAAGGCGCGGAAGCCTTTGACCGTGAAACCGGGAATTTCTGTGACAAAAACTTTGACCCAAAGGTGAAAGTAGCTGAGGATAACGGCGCGGTCTACTTGGAAATTGACCTTCCGGAAGAGGCGCTTACCCTCCCGACCCGTCTCCACTCCACCCAAACGCTCGGCACCGTACGGATTGCCGACGCGGTGTTTGAGAACCCGGATGGAAGCCCGCTGGTAATCGACACTGACCTGAACGGCGCAAAACGCGCGGAGCGCCCGACGGTAGGCCCGGTTGAAGGGTTAAAAGCCGGACACAACCGCGTGAAAATCTGGGGCTGACCGTTTTGGCAGCTTCAGTAAAATTGCAAAGACAAAAAGCCCTCCGTTTTTTAACGGGGGGCTTTCTATGCGGGCTTGTACTTTCAATACTTTCTCAAGAAAAAAGGGGCAATTTTGTCGTTTTGACATATGATGAGTTGACGGATGATTTTTAATCCAGCTTCCCCCGCTGATTTTATAATTCCGTGTTTAAACCCCGGAAAAACGGTGCAAAATAAAACTGAAACCGGTTTTACCGTGCAGATCAACCAGGGAGAGTGAAGTACCCATGTCGATTAAAAGGGGAGAAATTTATTATGCCGATCTCAGTCCGGTCGTCGGTTCCGAACAGGGGGGGATCCGCCCGGTCCTCATTGTGCAGAACGATATTGGAAACCGCTACAGCCCCACGGTGATCGCCGCCGCGATCACAAGCCAGAGGGATAAAGCAAAGCTTCCCACCCATATTGAAATAGACGCGGCTCGTACAGGGCTTTCAAAAAATTCAGTCGTTCTGTTGGAGCAAATCCGAACCATTGACAAAAAAAGGCTGAAAGAACGGATGGGCGAGGTGGATTCCAGTATTATGAATCGGATCAACAACGCGCTGTCCATTAGTTTCGGTTTACCGAATGAGAATACCTTTGGCGGCAGTATTACATAAGAATGCCGCAAAGCGCCCCCTCTGAAAAGGAGGGGGCGCTTTTGTTGATGTCAGGGCCGCCGGGCTGTTCAGCGCACCGGGGTATAATCCATACAGGATGTTTCATCCGTTGCTTCCAGCTTGAAAATGACCGGGCGCAGGCCGGCGTTGCAGCTGCAAATAGCAACGCCGGGTTTCCTAATCCAGTCGCCGTAGTAAAAGAGCTCTTTGCCGGCGCCGTGTGCAAGCGCAAAGGCTACTGGTAAACTGCTTTCCACGCCTCGTCGCAAAAACCTTCCGGTTTGGCGTAGTCGGCGTAGAAGATCTGCCCCTCTTGTAACATCGGGCAGGCGGACAGCCCTTCCGCGCCGTATTCTTGGGCGAGCTCCCTGTCCAAAGTTGTTTTCAGAACGGTAATTTTAACTTTTTTCATTTGAAAGCACCTCTTTGTATGGCGTTATCTGCGTTCATCCTATCATATCGGGCGGCTTTTCTCAAGGCTTCACGCTATTTTGGCGCGTTCGGATATTATTTTTTCTAATTGCTTGACAAAACGCAAATTTCCGAGTATAATACTAGTATATTTAGATGGATGTAATGATTTCGCATAGCACAAAATCATTGTTCGTTAAATGGTTTTGTGGCTGTGCGTTTTTTATATGCTGTCGTAGATATAATATTTTTTGGAGGTTCATATGATGAACAAAGGTACTGTAAAATGGTTTAATTCTGAAAAAGGCTTTGGCTTTATTTCAAACGACGAGGCCGGCGAGGACGTGTTTGTGCATTTCTCCGCGATTGTCTCTGACGGTTATAAATCCCTTGAGGAAGGCCAGAAAGTCACGTTTGACGTTGAGGAAGACACCCGCAGCAAAGGGCGTTACCGTGCGGTTAACGTACAGCCCGTGTAAAAGCTGAACAGATCAAAAGCCTCCCCGTTTTGGGGAGGCTTTTTTGTTGCCGCCGTTTACCCTCAAAGGATATGTGCCCCCGGCGGACAGTACGCTGCCTGAACAGCTCTAAAGTGGTTCCTCACACGCCCCGCGAACTACGTTATTGATTACAAAAGTAAAAGGCCCCGGCATCTGCCGGGGCCTT
>CACXEO010000055.1 GCA_902766785.1 Oscillospiraceae bacterium
AATCATCTGTGTAGCGTCTTCTGTTTTCCCGTCTACCCGGCAGAAAGCATATTTTTGGTGATACTTCCTTATGGCTCTCTGCCCAAACCACGGCCCCTTTTAAAACTGTCAAATTTCTTAGTTGCCAAAGGCAACAAGGTTCCCTCAGCCACCGGCCCGTGACCGGGCAGGACAATTCGCGATACCGACACACTACCGAATTATTCGTTGTTTACCCGCGCGGCACGTTCTTATCTTTTATCGGAATATTTCCGTATACGGCGTGGGGTTGTTATTGCCAAAGGCAACGGCGTGGGGTTCTTATTTCTCAAACGGATTCTCAGTCTCGTAGAGCATTCCTTTCGGCTGATTGAAGCCGATATCCTCAATGCCGAGATATTTGAAGACATTGAAGAGCGCTTTGCCAAAGTGGCCGAACGCAACCGCACCATGATGCGGATATCTCTTCGCAATGAGAACATGACGGTAGAAGCGGCCCATCTCCGGAATACCGAAGATGCCGATACCGCCAAACGAACGGGTCGGAACCGGGAGAATTTCACCCTCTGCAACATAAGCCTTCAGCTTGGTGTCCGCAGTGGACTGCAGACGGAAGAAAGTGATCGGGCCCGGTTTAATGTCGCCTTCGAGGGTGCCGCGGCTTACATTCGGCTCGCTGTCCGGCTCAAGGCAACGGTGCTGGATGAGCTGATATTTCAACGCGTACTCAGCAAGTTTGCTGGAGTTGGTGTTACCGCAGTGGAAGCCCATAAAGGTATCCTTGTGGGTGTAATCAAATTTGCCTTTGATGTCGCTGTTGTACATATCCGCCGGAACGGTGTTATTGATGTCGAGCAGGGTGACAATATCCTCGGAAACAAGCTGGCCAATATACTCAGAAAGCGCACCGTAGATATCAACCTCACAGGATACCGGAATACCGCGGCCAGTCAAACGGCTGTTGACATAGCAGGGGCAGAAGCCGAACTCGGTCTGGAACGCAGGCCAGCACTTGTCAGCAAAAGCGACAAACTCTCTGGAGCCCTTGTGCTCTTCAGCCCAGTCGAGCAAAGTGAGTTCAAACTGCGCAAGCTTCGGAACAAGGTCTTTCCAGGGGTTGTTCCCGGCAAGCTCTTTTTCCATATCAGCAACGACTTCCGGAATACGCGGATCATCTTTGTGTTTCTGAACAGCGGCAAGCAGGTCGAGCTCCGAGTTTTCCTCAATCTCAATACCGAGATCGAAGAGTTTCTGGATCGGCGCATTGCAGGCAAGGAAGTCGTTCGGGCGCGGACCAAAGGTAATGATCTTCAGCTTGGAAAGACCGATGACGACGCGGGCAACCGGTTTAAAATCGTCAATCATGGTAACGATCTCATCGGGAGTACCTACCGGATACTCCGGAATATAGGCCTGAATTTTACGGATACCAAGGTTGTAGCTCGCGTTGAGCATACCGCAGAACGCATCACCGCGGCCGTCGATCAAGTTGTCGCCGGTTTCTTCAGCAGCAGCGCAGAACATAACCGGGCCGCCAAAGGTTTTGGCGAGCAGGGTCTCCGGTGTCTCCGGGCCGAAGTTGCCGAGATAGACAACCAGCGCGTTAACGCCGGCAGCTTTGATGTCCTCAACCGCTTTCAGCATATCTTTTTCATTTTCAACAGTAACCGGACACTCATAAATATCGCCGCCTGCCGCTTTATATGCAGCTACAACTGCTTTTCTGCGCGACTCGGACAGTGACATTGGGAAACAGTCACGGCTGACCGCAACAATACCTAATTTAACAACGGGTGTGTTAATCATGTTACATCCTCCTATGTTTTCAGTGATAATTATATCATACCACCTGGCCTGAAAAAAGTCCATGATTTTTTGACGGTTTGACGGACAAACCTATCAAAAATTCTGCCCAAAAAATTTTCCAAAATTTTGTGGATTATACCTTATATTGTCTTTACAATCATTCCGGGTGCAGACGCGGCTCAATAACGCAAAATCCGCCCTTGCTGCGTGACAGAAGCAATTACAAAGGGGGAACAAGGTTCTTTCAGCCGCCGCAGGCTGCGCCTAAGGTTTCGGTGTGAGGTTTTATTCCATCGACGCGCCTTTCATTGCGGACAGGGCGCTCTCGGTATAGCGCTTAAAAATGCCCTTGCGCTTTGGCAGCGGTTTAATCCCCGCTTTCGCACGTTCTTTCAAAACGGCGGCAGCTTCTTCAGGGGTACATTCCCTGCCGGCAATGCCGACAACGTTCAGTCTGCGGTTCGGAATGTCGAACTCAATGATATCTCCGTCCTCTACAAAGGCGATGGCGCCGCCCGCCGCCGCTTCCGGCGACACATGGCCGATACAGGGTCCGCGGGTCGCACCCGAGAAACGCCCGTCGGTCACCAGTGAAACCGTCCCATTGAGCCGCTCGTCACAGACAATTGCTTCTGTTGTCATGACCATTTCCGGCATCCCCGAGCCCCGCGGGCCCTCGTACCGGATGATCAAAACATCGTTTGGCTCTACCTTTCCTTCAACAACTGCGAAATAGCACTCTTCTTCGCTGTCAAACGCTTTGACGTTTCCGCGGTGGACCAGCATATCATCTGAAATAGCAGCATATTTAACAATTGCGCCCTCTTCGGCAATATTGCCTTTAAGCACAGCAATAGAACCCATTTCCTCCGTCTCCGCAACCGGATGGATGACCTTGTCCCGGGTCAGGCCGTAGTTTGCCAAATACCCGATGTTCCGCTCAAAGAAACCGTCTTTCTGAATATCTTCCAGGTTTTCGCCAAGCGTCTTTCCGGTGACGGTCATCACGTCAAGATGGAGGAACTCTTTCAGCATCAGCTGAACCATCGGAATGCCGCCCGCAAACCAGAACGCCTCCGTCACATGCTGGCCGCTTGGGTAAATATTTCCAATGTGGGGAACCCTGTGATTAATCTCATCAAACAGCTCGGGCGGCAGATCAATCCCCAGCTCCCGGGCAACCGCCGGCAGATGGAGAGTCGCATTTGTAGAGCCGCCAATGGCGCTGTGGACGATGATAGCGTTTTCAAAAGCCTCGCGGGTCAGGATTTTGCTTGCCGTTAAGCCCGTTTTCGCAAGCTTCATCACCTGCCGACCGGCGAGGCGTGCCATTGAAAGGATATCGCGCATCGTCGCCGGGGCGAGCGCGCTTCCCGGCAAAGCGAGGCCGAGCGCTTCCGCCATGCACTGCATGGTGCTTGCCGTCCCCAGGAACTGGCAGGCGCCGAGGGAGGGGCAGCCGGTCAGCTTGTAGTCCCGCACTTCCTGCTCAGTGATTGCATCCTTGCGTTTTTGGCGCAGGGAGATATCCCCCGCCTTAATCGAAGTGGACATATAGGGGCCGGGACGCATGCTGCCGCCCGGAATAAACACTGTTGGGATATCGAGCCGAGCTGCCGCCTTCAGGTGAGCCGGTATCGATTTATCACAGGAAGAGAGGAGGATCATACCATCCCACGGGTTGACGGATCCGTGAATTTCAACCATATCTGCAAGAACTTCGCGGGAGGCAAGAATATAGTTCATTCCATCATGGCCCTGCGCACAGCCGTCGCAAATATCGGTCGCGTGGAACTGAGCGGGCCTGCCGCCCGATTCATAAACCCCGATCTTCGCCTGCTCCGCAAGCTTATCCAGGTGCTTGCTGCCCGGGTGGCTGTCGCCGAAAACGTCTTCAATCAAAATCTGCGGCTTGACTATATCGGACTCATCCCAGTCCATGCCAAGCTGCAACGCGTCGAACTGCGCCCAAAGGCTGCGCTCCGGCGCGCTTTTCTGGGTATGTTTTTCCATTTCAATGCTCCTTTGATGATAATCATTCAGGTATGACATCTTTTCTTTCATTGTACAAAGCTATAGCTTTAAAGTCAAATAAAAAAGGCGTTCCTTTTGAGCACCACAGTAAATCCATCATTTTAGTAAAATATAGCCCTAAATTCCCTGCTGTCGTCATCATAACCTTAACCGCCTCCCGGATATTCGAAGAAATCTTATTAGTCTGCAGTTAAAAACGCAGGGCCAATGCCCTGCGTTTTTATAAATGTCAGTGCGGTAAAGAATCCTGGCTATTATCTTGATTTTCGAATTGCTGCTGTTCAGACAGAGGCGCCTGCTGGCCCTGCACCTCGTAAAACGACTGGTGCTCCTGCCGCATCCGCTCGAGGCGCCGCTTTTTCCGCTTATTGCTGCCAACAACCACGCAAATGACAATAACGGCAACAAGAATGAAAACCGCTCCGCCCGCTATAGACAGGGTGACAATTAGGTTTTCCGGCCTTAAAAGGTACAGAATATTAAAGGGAGCCTTCTTTATTTCAGTAAATTGCATCCCCTGCACAAACTGGTCGAACGCCGCTTCGTCTGCGGCTGAAATAACCCCAGTGTAGGAACGCAACGTAATATTGAGGTGCTGGCCGTTGACTACGGTAACATATTGGATCAGCGCCGTCCGTTCATCCTCGTTGACAATCCACGCATTGAGCTTCATCAGTTTACACTGCGGATGATCCACCATTTCGAAGCCACCGTATTTGACCCCGGATATCCCGGTTAACTTTTCCATATCCGCGCTCATAATTTCATCTGCAAAGCTCTGGTATTCCTCATCGGAAAGGCCGTTCCAGTCGAAAATATCGGTATTTTCAACCATCGTAACAACAATTTCCTGCGAGGCGTCGTTAGGCTCAAGTGCATTATAGTAAATGGAATTCTGTTCAAACAGCTGGTCCATATACTTTTTGTCAATCCCTTCCCAGACACTGAAAACCGGGTCGTCCGCCGGGGTATCCCTGGTAAAAACATACCATCCCTGAGGAGACGGAATATTTAAATAAAGCTCTTCAACAGAAACCATTCCGTCCGGCTGGGATTCATCTTCAACCGCCAATACCGGAGATACGGCCGCTGTCAAAAAAAACAATAAAGCGCTAATAACAGGAACTATCCTTTTTTTCATCGTGTCACTCCTTTACTGTTTTTACTATATCATATACGTTAGGCTGGAATCAAGAGCAAGGTGCGGGTTGTTTCCCGCTGTAGATTATGGTACACTTAATAAATAAACGCCCTGTCCGGCGGGAAACGGAGGAACCTAATAATGATTCAGGAATCAGGAGAAAACTATCTGGAGACGATTTTGCTTTTAAAAAACAAGCTGGGTTCCGTTCGTTCCATTGACGTTGCAAATGCACTCGGCTTTTCAAAACCCAGCATCAGCCGCGCTATTGGAATCTTACGGGACAGCGGCTACCTGACAATGGAGCCGAACGGGAACCTGGAGCTCACCGAAAAAGGTGTGGAGAAGGCTTCCGCTATTTACGAACGCCACCGCCTGATCACCCGCTTCTTATCTGAAATTCTTGGCGTTTCCTCTGAAACCGCGGAAGAAGACGCCTGCCGGATTGAACACATCATCAGTGAAGAAACATTCGAAGCATTTAAACGATTTCTCAGCCAATAATCGTTTTACAAAAGGCCCCGCTGGACGCGGGGCCTTTTGTTGTTAAAAATTCCTTTATTTTCGTTACAGCCGCATCATACAGCTTTCACGCTTTATTTAAATTTTGTTCATTGACTTCATTTTTTTAGAACCATATAATAATGGAGGTTCCGACCGACCGGTCGGTCGGAATATATAGAAACTAAATTTCTGTGAGGGCACATCACAGCGGATTGGAGATTAGCATGTTTTCAAAATTCAGCGTCAAAAAACCGTTTACCATCCTGGTAGCGGTCATCATCATCCTGGTTCTGGGTGTCGTTTCTTACATGAACATGACCGTGGACCTGATTCCTAGCTTTAACCTCCCCTACGCCGTCATTTCTACAACCTACGTTGGCGCATCTCCCGAAGAGGTGGAACAGAAGGTCACCGGCCCATTGGAACAGGGCATGGCCTCTATCAACAATATCAGCGAAGTGAGCTCGGTCTCAAACGAAAACGTCTCAATGGTCATCCTCAAGTTTAACGAGGATACCAATATGGACACTGCCATGATTGAGATGCGGGAAAAGCTTGACATGCTGGAAAGCTATCTGCCGGACGGAGTGGGTACCCCAATGATTATGAAGCTCAATCCGAACATGATGCCAATTCTTTCGACAGCAGTCTCAGTAGACGGGATGAGCGCGGAAGAAGCCTCCCAGTATATAAACGACAAAATCATCCCGGAAATCGAAAGTGTTGGGGGTGTGGCATCGGTCTCTTCGAACGGTTTGATTTCCAACATGGTGGATGTAACCCTGTCCCCAGAGAAAATTGACCAGGTCAACGCGGATATTACCGCCCATTACCGCATAGAGGCGGAGGCAAAAATCCGTTCGGCCGCCCGTGAGAAGATCGTCAAGCAGATTGACGCCCAACTGGATGCGCAAAAGGAAGCTGCCTTGAAGCAGACCCTTACAGCTGAAATGGCGGATGCAGCTCTCGCCGAGCCTAAACAGCAGGCAATAGACGCTGTCAACCAGAAATTTGAGGAGCAGAAACAGGAGATGATCGCCCAAGGAATGACGGCTGAAATGGCAGACGCCGCCCTTGCCGACCCCAAAAAGCAGGCGTTAAATTCCGTCAATCAAAAATTTGAAGAGCAAAAACAGGAACTGATGAAGCAGACCGTTCCAGCAGACGCTGTCAACGAAAAAATAGAGGCGGCGCGAAAAGAACTTTATGCGAACGTCGATTCCCAGGTAGATGAGATCGTTAAGTCTCAGATGGCCTCGGTGACCATTCCGGAAGTTTCGATTACCACCGAGATGATCAGCGGGATTTTGAGCGGCGAAAACTTCAGCATGCCGGCCGGTTCGGTTGACAACGGGGACGGTGTGAGCTATCCGGTGCGGGTCGGCGATAAAATCGCAAGCATAGATGAGCTTTCCGCCCTCACCCTGATGGAAATTCCAGACTATAAAACAATTACGCTGGCCGACGTAGCGGATGTCACACCGTATAACGATGCAGACACCATGTATTCCCGGGTCAATGGGAATCACGGCGTCATCCTGTCCCTTCAGAAACAGCCGAACTATTCAACGGCCGAGGTTTCGCATAACGTACAGGACAGGATTAATGAAATTACTGCGAACAACACCAGCGTCAAATTCACCACCCTGATGGACCAAGGGGAATACGTTGACCTGATGATAGGCACCATCATTTCCAACCTGCTCTGGGGGGCGCTCTTCGCAATCCTTATCCTCTTTATCTTCCTGCGGAAAATAAAACCTACCTTTATTGTCGGCGTGTCTATTATCATCAGTGTCATTACAGCCTTTGTTTTGATGTACTTCTCAGGCATTACCCTGAACATGATCTCAATGAGCGGTCTCGCGCTCGGCGTCGGAATGCTGGTCGACAACTCGATTGTCGTCATTGAAAACATCTTCCGTTATCGGCGTGATGGAATGAGCGCGAAAGACGCGGCAATCCATGGGGCGAAGGAAGTTTCGGCCGCCATCATCTCCTCTACCCTGACGACAGTCATCGTTTTCGTCCCCATCGTCTTTACGCAGGGAATCACCCGCCAGCTCTTTACCGATATGGCGCTGACCATTGCCTATTCCCTGCTTGCCAGCCTCGCCGTTGCGCTGACGGTCGTTCCGGCAGCCTGCAGCACTATGCTGCGCAAGCCGGTCACTCAAAAGCGCAACTTCATAGATAAAATGGCTGACGGCTACGGAAAACTGCTGAAAAAATCTTTGAAACACAGTTGGGTTACTATTGTATTGTGCGTTGCCCTGCTGGCCACCAGTGTTGTAGCGGCTTTCTCCTCCGGTACTGAGCTGTTCCCCGAAATGGATACTGGAAGCATCACGGTTTCGGTCAGTATGCCGGACAGCTACAATGAAAACGATACATTTAAAGCCCTTGACGAACTGAACGAAAGCCTTACCGGCATAGCAGACGTCGATACAGTCGGCATCCTTTACACTGGTTCAAACGGCGGGATGATGTCAATAATGGGAAGCGGAAGCACCACCATTTATGTTCAGCTGGATGGAAACAAGGCCCGCTCCACTGGAGACGTAATTCAGGATATCCGCAATGTCACCGGCGATAAGCCCTACGAAGTTACCGTGAGCGGAGGAAGCTCCGATATTTCAATGCTCACCGGCGGGCAGATCGTCTACGACGTCTACGGAAAAGACCTGGATTCCCTCCGCGAAGCCGCTAAAGAAATCGGTGCGATAGTCGAAGAGACCGAAGGCACAACTGAAGTCGACAGCGGCCTTGGAAAAGCCAATCAGGAAATCCGGATTACGGTGGATAAAGAGAAAGCAATTGCCAAAGGCTTGACGGTAGCACAGGTTTATATGGCCGTCAGCGAAAAAATTGCCGGCGAAGAGGTCGTTACCTCCCTGACACAGGACGGCTTAAATTACGATGTCTACGTCAAAGACAACCGGGTTTCTCCTGTTACCGACGCTGACTTGAAAGACATTTCCATCGAAACCCAAAGCGGCGAAAGCGTTGTTCTCGGCGACATTGCGGCTATTGGGAAAGCAGATGGCTTCACCTCAATCCAGCACGACGGGCAGGAGCGTTACGTCAGCGTGACCGCTTCCCTGAAGGCAGGTTACAACACAGGTGACGTCAACAAAGCCATTCAGGAGAAAATTGATGCATATACCCTCCCGGAAGGATGCCGTGTTGAAGTGGGAGGCGAAGGTGAAAGCATTGCCAGCACCTTTAATGACCTTTATATGATGATCGGCCTTGCCATCCTCTTTATTTACCTTGTCATGGTGGCACAGTTCCAGTCTCTTCTCTCTCCGTTTATTGTCATGTTTACCATCCCGCTTGCCTTTACCGGCGCATTCCTCGCCCTGTTCTTTGCAGGGATGCCGGTCAGTGTCGTTTCCCTGATTGGGTTCGTGTTACTGGTGGGCATCGTCGTCAATAACGGCATCGTCTTTGTAGACTACGCGAACCAGCAGCGGAAGAAAGGGATGGATGTCACCGAAGCGCTGGTCCTGACCGGCCGCCACAGGATCCGCCCCATCCTGATGACCGCCCTGACGACCATCATCGCCCTGACGACCATGGTGTTCGACACAAGCTCCGGTGCCGAGCTGATGCGCCCGATGGCGGTGACAACCATTGGTGGTCTTGCCTACTCCACCCTTTTGACCCTGTTCCTCGTCCCGTCCCTTTATAAACTTTTCCACCGTAAAAACAAAATAAAAAGCGAAGCGGAAAAACAAAGCACCCCCGTTCCGGAAATAACGGACGGGAGTAACGGATGAAGGTGAAAACAATGTCAAAACGCGAAGACATACTGGAAGCGGTCATCTCTTTGAGCGACCGGTGCAAAACACCGGGTGAAATGACCATCTCCGCCGTTGCGGAGCACGCCGGTGTGGGAAAGGGAACGGTCTACGAGTACTTCACCTCCAAGGAGGAGATGATGGCCGAAGCCGTAGCGCACTTTATCAGAACCCGGCTTAACACCCTCATCGAAATGCCCTTTACCGGCAGCTTCCGGCAGGGATTTGATCAGCTTTCAAAAAAAGTCGATGAAATCTACCGGAAAAATCACTCGTTTTTCCGTCTGGTTTTCCTAACAGGTGAGCATGAAGAGTATGTTGCGACCTTTTCCGCAAAGAAAGCCGCGTCTCAAAGGGAAGAAATGTTCCAAAAAGTTGTTGGAATGCTGTTTCGGCTGACAGAAATCGGTAAAGCGGAGGGAATTATCACCGGGAATCCCGGCGGCAAAGATATGATGTTTGCCTTCCTTTGCATTGCCTCCGCCCTGTGTTGCGTTGTTCCGCAGTCAAAAGAGCTTTGGGACGATAAACCAAATTCGACGGCAATAGACTTTTTTTATGAAAAGTTTGTGAAACTGCTGAACTGACCCAGCTATTGGAAAACAATAAAAACCGCGCGGAAAATCCGCGCGGTTTTACTACTGAGCGTTACTATTTATTATGCAAGCGGCGTCATAAATTCGGAGTCAATAATCGTGTTGAAAACATTTTTGGCGTATTCATAATCAAACTTTGACTGGTACTTCCGAACGCCGTGCTGGTTTGCAAGCTCCGGCGTATACTCGGAAAACGGGATAATCCGGATATCATTATAAGATGAGTTATAGTGCCCGACCGTCGGAATAAAGGCCGCATTGGTAATTGAAACGCTGTCGGTCTCATAATCCTTTTCATAGGTCAGGTCGAGAATACCGCCGCACATGTTGGTGGCTTTTTGTTCAGTCGAGATGAAATTGCCCAGGGAATAAGCGACCAGCGCCTTGCCGCCGTCCGGCTTTTCAATCCATTTGATAGGCTGCAGGACATGCGGGCCGCTGCCGTAGATGACATCCGCACCCCAGGAGACCAGCTTATTGACGAACGCCTGCTGGCTATCAGTCACCTGGGTGTTGCATTCCTGCTGCCAGTGCATGAAAACACAAACCACGTCGGACTCCTGCTTCGCTTTCGCAATCTGCGCCTGAATTGCGGCTTCGATCTGAGCCTTTGTCTGATACGGGTCAGCCAGGTTTAGGAGCTTAAGCTCTGAATCCTGCGGCATAACGTTGCCATTGGTGTATTCAGTCACGCCAATATAGCTGAAAGTAATGCCGTTGACCGTATGTTTTTTTACGGTGTTCAGGTCGGTATCCCCTTTATATGCCCCCGTGAGGACAACGCCCTTACCCGCTTTTGCCTTCCAAAAATCAATGGTCTCAAGTGCGCCTGAGACCCCCTGGTCCAGGATATGGTTGTTTGCATGGTTAAAAACCTGAAAGCCGATATCCACCATATGGTCGCCCAGCTGGGTCGGGGTGTTGAAAAGCGGCCAGTTGGACGGCGGCTTGGAAGCCACCAGCGGAGTCTCCTGGTTGATGACACCAAAATCCGCCTTGGCGATAAGCGGTGCGATATGCTGATAAGTGTAGGAAAAATCGTAGCCGCTGCCGCCCGCTTTTTCCGCCGCCTGGGTGTAAATCCTGGAATGGATCAAGTTGTCGCCCGCTACCATCACTCTTGCGCTGGTGGGCTCGGGAATAGTACTGCTGCTATCCGATGAATCGGAACCGGAGTTTGATTCTGAAGCACTGGGTGCCACCGTAGGCTGAGTGTTCATTTTATCAACAATTGCCCAGACGGATACCCCCATCGTAGCGACCAAAACAAGAGCGATAATAGAAACAAAAACATTCCTGCGCTGTTTCCGCTTCCGGTTGGTGCGTTTATCTTTATAAAGTGCCACGTAATACCTCCTTAAAATAAATACGGTTCAATTTGCCCTTATTGTAACACCGCGCGGGAAAGTTGTAAAGAACCCGAACCATGTCAGAAATTGTCACACCGTAAAAAATACGTAGAATAGGAAATTAAGTCGAAATATGATATAATAAATCACGATGTGTGTTAAAGCACACAAACATTTAAAAAACAGGCGCTGTGGTGTTGATCCCAGACACTCGTTTTTGAAGAGCTTCATTCGGAAATCAAATGCCGAATGGATGAGAATTAAGTTTTCCTTAACATAGAGAGAAACAGGAGGTTTTCAATGAAACGGGCCAGCGGTATTCTTTTGCATCTATCATCCCTGCCGTCAAAATGGGGGATTGGTACGCTTGGAAAAGAAGCGTTTTGTTTTGTCGACTTTTTAAAGCGGGCGAGGCAGGCTTATTGGCAAATCCTGCCGGTCGGGCCAACGAGCTACGGCGACTCTCCTTACCAATCTTATTCCACTTTCGCCGGTAATCCCTATTTGATTGATTTGGAGCTTTTAGAGGAAGAAGGTCTTTTGAAGCCGGAGGATTATCAAAACTTTGACTGGGGAGAGCGGCCCTCATGCGTGGATTACGACCAGCTGAAAGAAAATCGTTTCTTAGTACTGAGAACGGCCTTCTCCCGTTTTGATCCCTCCCAAGGCGAATTTACAGAGTTTTTGAAAAAAGAGGCAGGCTGGCTTGACGATTACGCCCTCTATATGGCCTGCAAAGAAGCCTTTGGCCAAAAAAGCTGGCTGGAATGGGAACCGGGGCTGAAGCTGCGCGATCCGAACGTTCTTTCCCGTTACCGGGAAGAAATGAACAGAGAAATCCGTTTCTGGCAGTTTGTCCAATACAAATTTTTCAAGCAATGGAACGCTTTGAAAGAATACGCCGTATCAAGCGGTGTTGAGATCATAGGCGATATCCCTATTTATGTAGCGCTCGACAGCGCTGATGTTTGGGCGAACCCCGGCCTGTTTCAGCTTGATGAAACAGGTGAGCCTACCGGGGTTTCCGGCTGTCCGCCCGATGCCTTTTCCGCGACCGGGCAGCTTTGGGGGAATCCCCTCTACCGCTGGGACGCCCATCGGGAGACGGGTTACGGCTGGTGGATGGAACGGATCAGGGCAGCTCAGAAACGGTTCGATGTCATCCGGATTGACCACTTCCGGGGCTTCGACGAACACTATGCGATCCCATATGGCGATAAAACAGCGGAAAACGGTTGTTGGAAGCCCGGGCCCGGCTGGGATTTTTTTCGCGTCATGCAGGAGACGCTTGGAGACGTAAAGGTTATTGCAGAAGATTTGGGATTCCTGACCGAATCGGTCCACAAGCTTCTCAGGCAAACCGGATATCCCGGGATGAAGGTTCTTCAGTTCGCTTTCAACTCCTGGGAACAGAGCAGCTACCTCCCCCACAACCATATCAAAAACTGTGTGGTCTACACCGGCACCCATGACAACGACACCATTGCCGGATGGTTCCAATCTATCTCAGCAGAAGACGCTGCGTTTTGTAAAAACTACCTGCGCCTTAACCGCGAAGAGGGGTACAACTGGGGCTTTATCAAGGCCGCGTGGGCAAGTGTGGCCGACACCGCTGTCGCCCAGATGCAGGATTTTCTGGATCTGGACGCTACCGCCCGGATGAACACCCCTTCCACAGTCGGCAGTAACTGGAAATGGCGGCTGGAGCCGGGGATGCTCACAGAGGAGCTGGCCGAAAAAATCCGGGCAATGACTGCTCTGTACGGAAGGTTGTGCGGCTGATCCGCATTTTGGGCCCAGAAAATTGATACTGAACCAATCAGAGTGAATTTTTTCCCGCCAAACGAAAAACGGCAGCAGTTTCCAGTTGTTTTTTGTTTTACTTTTCCGAAAACAATTGCTATAATAAAACTTCCGGAGATGCGCTTTATGCTTTCCGGCTTGCCACGAGTCAGAATTTTTAAGCTTTCACCGTAACATTTTTCTGGTTTCTGGCACCCCTTATCAGCCGGATTTATCCGGTATTTTATAAAAAGGAGTGCGAATATGTCTTTTTTTTCTGAGACCACCGGGGTTCCCTTTGAAGTATTCGGCCCCCTGCACCTGTTTTTGCTTTTCTTTGTTCTGTGCGGTGTTTTATTAATTTACCGCCTTCGCGAACAATTGAGGAAGTTTAAATACAATAACCAGCTCCGCTATATTTTTGCCGGTATCCTGTTTGCCAACATGACAGTCTACTATATAAGCCTGGCAATGATGGGATACTACGACGTCAGAAAGCACCTGCCTTTGGAGTTTTGCTTTATCACCGGTTATCTTTTTATGTATATTCTGGTAACCCAAAACAGGAAACTCTACCGGGTTATCTATTTCTTTACCATTATGGGCCCCCTGCCGGCCATGCTCTGGCCTAACCTCTCCGGGAGCTACGATCGGTTCATTTTTTACCAGTTCTTCATCAGTCACCATTTGATGATGCTGATGAGCTTCTACACCTTGATTGTTTTCCAGTACCGGGTGGAGTCTAAAGATGCGCTCCACGCCTTCGGATGGGCCGTCATCCTTTTTGGGAGCGTGTATGGGATCAACCTCACGTTTGGTACTAATTACATTATGCAGAGCAAATTGCCGGATACGGTTTTAAATCTCTATCCTTTCCTTCGCTCCTTTGACGTCCCGATTTTCTGGCTGATCCTTTGCGGCGGCGTCTGTCTGCTATTCGCCCTTGGGGTCGCCTTGCTTTTGCAGGGCAAAGGGGGAAAAGCGCGGTTTCTCACGGAACGTTATTATGCAGAACCCGAAAAATTATCGGCGCAAACGGTGCGGATATATCACATGGAATAACATTTACTTCAAACTCCGCTTTGCGGAGTTTGTTTTTTTGTGCAATTTACCGTTTTTTATCTTGCAAAAATTGTGTTATAATAATCATTGTGCCATTTGACAGCAGCTCCTTCTGCTGCTTCCCCGGCTGAATAGCCTTATGGCAAAACCTGAACACACTGTATCCGGCGCCGGGGAAAATGTTTTGCGTTTCTACGCTTGTGTCATATAGTAAATAAACTACAAAAAAGTCCACTGGACTATTTTGAAACGCCGCTTTTAGCGGCGCTGCTTGAAAACTACTCAAGTGGGGTTTCAAGTAAACAAATATAACAGTCAATTGTTGTTAACAATGGAAAATATGGATATTCATTAAAGGAGACTTTCATTTGACCAGAGAAGATTTACGCAACGTGGCCATTATTGCCCACGTTGACCACGGTAAGACCACCCTGGTGGACGAGCTTTTAAAACAGGGCGGCGTCTACCGTGAAAACCAGGTGGTGGAAGAACGCGTCATGGATAACAACGCGCTGGAGCGGGAACGCGGCATCACCATCCTTGCAAAGAACACCGCAGCCCATTACAAGGGCGTTAAAATCAATATTATCGACACCCCCGGGCATGCTGATTTCGGCGGCGAAGTAGAACGCGTCCTCAAAATGGTAAACGGCGTAATCCTCCTGGTGGATGCGGCGGAGGGCTGTATGCCCCAGACCCGTTTCGTTCTCCAAAAAGCTCTGGAAATGGGACACCGGATTATTATTGTCGTCAATAAAATTGACCGGCCTGACGCCCGGCTGGACGAGGTCGGCGATGAAGTGCTCGAACTTCTTCTGGACCTTGACGCCTCGGAAGAGCAGCTTGAAAGCCCGATTATCTTCTGCTCCGGCCGCGCCGGTACCGCTTCCCTTTCCCAGTATGAACCTGGCAAAGACCTGTCGGTTTTATTTGAAACTATTCTTGACTATATCCCGGCCCCAGAAGGGGACGATGAGGGAGAGCTCCAGCTGCTTGTTTCCTCCATCGACTACAACGACTACGTCGGCCGAATCGCAATCGGGCGGATCGAGCGCGGCGTCCTCAAACAGAATCAAGACGTTATGGTCTGCAACTATCATCAGGACAAAGAGCCGTATAAGAGCCGTGTCCAGGCAATTTACCAGATTGACGGGTTAAACCGCATTCCGGTCGAGTCCGCCAAGGTTGGAGATATTGTCTGTTTTTCAGGTATCAGCGATATCACGATCGGAGATACCATTACTTCTCCCGCCGCTCCGGAACCGCTGCCGTTTGTCAAAATCAGCGAGCCGACTGTTGAAATGACCTTCTCTGTCAACGACAGCCCTTTTGCCGGAAGAGAAGGAAAGTTTGTCACCTCACGCCAGCTCCGCGACCGGCTTTACAAAGAACTGCTCAAGGATGTTTCCCTCCGGGTGGAAGACGGGGATACGACCGACAGCTTCAAGGTCTGCGGCCGCGGTGAGATGCACCTGTCCATCCTGATTGAAACCATGCGCCGCGAAGGTTTTGAATTCTCGGTCAGTACCCCGCGCGTCCTCCTTAAAGAAATCGACGGTAAAACCTACGAGCCAACCGAGCGGCTCCTCATTGATGTACCGGAGGAATGCGTCGGTTCCGTCATGGAAAAGATGGGAACACGGAAAGCTGAATTAATCCAGATGTCCCCGGTCGGGTCCAGGATGCGTATTGAATACATCATCCCGTCCCGCGGCCTTTTTGGCTACCGGAGTGAATTTTTGACCGATACCCGCGGCGAGGGGATCCTCAACGCGGTCTTCAACGAATACCAGCCCTATAAAGGGGATATCTCCCGCCGTTCCAACGGCTCACTGATCTCATTTGAAACCGGCGATTCCATTACTTACGGCCTTTACAATGCCCAGGAACGCGGCACCCTCTTCATTGGGGCGGGCGTTCCGGTTTACGAAGGGATGATTGTAGGCTACTCTCCAAAACAGGAGGACCTTGCAGTTAACGTCTGCAAGAAAAAACAGCTTACCAATACCCGCGCGTCCGGCAGTGACGATGCGCTCCGTCTGGTTCCTCCCCGCAAGATGAGCCTTGAAGACTGTCTGGAATTCCTGGCGGAGGATGAACTTTTGGAAGTTACGCCGAAAAATCTTCGGCTCCGGAAACGCATCCTCAACAACAGCCTGCGGATGAAAGCACGGGCTAAAAATTAATTGTATCAAACCCCCTGCTTTTGCCGGGGGTTTTTCTTTTGCCGCCAATAAAAAAACCTCTAACAAGTACATTAATTTAAATAAAAATATTATCGTAATACAATAAATTTTAATTGACATTCAATTTGTTTCGTGATAATATATTGAAAACGATATAAAAGAGGTGCCGCAATGAAACAGAAAAATTTATCCAAATGGTTAAAGTGGATTCTAGTTGGGCTGGCGATCTGCGGGCTCGCGGTATACGGGTACATCATCCCCGTATTGGGAAACAATATCGCCAGGGCAAACCCGGAATTCGCCTACTGTTATTCCCCGTGGCTATTTTTCCTGCTTGGGACGGCTTTACCGGTTTTCGCCGCTCTTTTCTGCGGATGGATCATTACTTCAGAAATTGCCTGCGACCGTTCTTTTTCCAATAAAAACGCCAGGCTGCTCAAGGTTATTTCCTTTCTTGCAGCGGGTGACGCTATTTATTTTTTTCTGGGAAACATTGTGTTTCTATCCCTTGATATGAATCACCCGGGGATCGTTCTCGCTTCCCTTTTCGCTGTGTTTATCGGCGCGGCCATTGCTGTGACAGCGGCGGCGCTCAGCCACCTTGTCTACAAAGCGGCTCAGATACAAGCAGAAAACGAGGGGACAATTTAAGGCTTATGATTATTATTAACATTGACGTTATGCTGGCAAAGCGCAAAATGAGCGTTACCGAGCTGTCGGAACGGGTCAACATTACCCTTGCCAATATTTCTATTTTAAAAAACGGAAAAGCCAAGGCAATTAAAATTGAAACGCTGAATAAAATATGCGCCGCTCTTCAGTGCCAACCCGGTGATATTCTGGAATGGAGGCCGGAGCCTGAACGCCTTGCCCGGGCATAAAAAGCGAGGGGCATACGGCAGGTTTTTGCCGCAGGCCCGGCCTTTAACATAGCCAATAGAAAACTCAGCGGCACAAACAAAGGCAGCCCGGAATATCCGGGCTGCCTTTATGCGCATACAACGCCGCTTACGCGGCGGGATTTTCAAGCGGTTTGCGGTGTGATAAATCCCTCAAAACCAGCAAGGAGGCGGACAGAAAGCGTTTTTAACCCTCTCTCTGTGGCCTGTATTCAGTATAAACGCAGGATGTGACAGATTCATTAACCGCTTGTAAAGGATCATAGAAATTCTTATGATGATTCTGCGAAACTTTTCTGATACTCCAGCAGTATGGATTCGTCCCGCTGTTCCGGCGGTACCGGAAAACGGAGCTCAGCTTCCACCCTTAACGGGAGCCCCCCAACCTTGTAGACTGTGTCCGCCATCCGGGCGGCCTCTGAGACGTCGTGGGTAATCATGACGATCAGCCGCCCCCTGTACCGCTCCAATATTTCGTCCATCACCCGGTTCTTCAGCGCCCGGTCAAGCCCCTGGAACGGCTCATCCACCAGCAGGATATCGGCGTCATAGGCGAGCGCCCGGCCGATTGCGACCCGGCGGCGCATCCCGCCGCTGAGGCCGGAGGGATACCGTTTCCCCTCCTCCGCCAGTTCAAGCCGGGTAAGGATTTCATCCGGAACACTGGAGTGACGTTCCGGTAAGACAAGCGCGATATTCTGCTTGACGGTCAGGTGCTCCAAAAGACGGTCCTCCTGAAACAAAACGCCCACCGTTTTCCCCTTTAACCCGGCAGTTGTACCGCTTTGGGGCGTTTCCAGCCCGGCGATGACGCGTAACAGTGTTGTTTTCCCACAGCCGGAAGGGCCAATCAGACAGACAACGCCAGAATCCGGCAGGGTGAGCGAAAAATCCGCAAGCACCGTTTTTTCTCCATAGTGTAAAGCCAGGTTTTTGCATTCGATCACCGCGCTTCACCCCCCGCCCGCAGAAATCGAAATTTTCGACCTGCTTTTTTTAACAATGCCACCAGCAGTCTTTCCAACAGGATACTCAACAGAATAACAGCCGCCGTCCACGCAAACAGCTCCGGTGTTTCCAAATATATCTTTGCCTGGTAAAGCATATTGCCCACCGAATGCTTCGGCAGGGCGATAACCTCGGCCGCTATCCCGGACTTCCATGAAAAGCCGATGGAGGTCTGGAGCGCCGCCAAAAAATAGGGCATCACCTGTGGAAGATAAACAGCCCGCAGGCGCTTGAAAAAAGGCAGGCGGTAAGCAAACGCCATTTCTTTTAACCGCGGGTCAATCTGTTTCATTCCCTGCGACAGGTTCGACCAGACGATTGGCAGCACCATCAGCGCAACGCAGAAAACCGGCACACTGTCGGTACTGAGCCAGACCAGAGCAAGGATGATAAAGGACGCCACCGGCGTCGCTTTGATGATTTCAAGCGGCAGGGAAAAAACACGGTCGGCAAGGCGGCAGTTCGCCGTGAGGACAGCGAGCAGAGTCCCTCCTACCAGGCCGATTCCCAACCCAGCCAGAATCCGCAGAAGAGAGCCGGCGACAGTGAGCCAGAAATCCACATCTCCTAAAAGGCCCCAAAGAGTAGTTCCTACCTGAACCGGCGTTGCCAGCAGGATTTCCTGGTTTACTAAAAAAGCAGCAAGCTGCCAAAGCGCCAGCCAGAAGGCCAGCACCAGCAGCTTGCTCCCTATTTCTTTCAGCCGTTCCTTACTTCTGGTAGTAGAAGCCGTCATCCGGCAGTTTCCCCCCTACCGATTTTGGTTGCGCCTCAAAAAGCACCTTCAAAAACGCTCCGGTACTTTCTTTCATCTCAGTTCCATCCATATAGACAATGTTGCACTTCGGAATTGCCTTTTCAGCAACCGCAGCGTCCATAATGTCGTACTCACCGGTCAGCTGCGCAGTCTTTTCAACGTCTTTTACCGCCGCTTCGGTCGACTGCTTGTAGGCGTCCAGAAAAATATCCAGCTCAGCTTTATGCTCTTGGGCAAACTCAGTGCGGACAACCAGGCAGCCCATAACGAGGTCGCTTTGTTCACCGGAAGCGGTTCTCCACTCCTCGGCAAGGTCGAGCGCCACCCGCACGTCCGGGTTCTTTGCCGTCACCTGGGTTACGAAGGGTTCCGGTAAAACGGCGAGGTTTGCCTTACCGGCAATCAGCTGGGCGGCAAGCTCGCTATGCTCGGAAAGGTAGTCCACCGTTACATCGGTCCCCGCTTTCATTCCGTTCTGTTCCAGAATGTAGTTGAAGGCGTATTCCGGCACGGCGGCCTGCCCGGTAGCGGAAACCGTTTTCCCCTTAAGGTCGGCAACGCTCTTCACAGTATCGCCGTTTTCCACCACGTAGAGGACGCCGAGGGTATTGACCGCAATGATCTGTACCTTTCCGCCCGTTTTGTTGTATAATGTGGCGGCAAGGTTGGTCGGCACGGCGGCAATATCCACCTCGCCAGAGGTCAGCTTGCCTGTAATTTCATCCGCCGCTCCCGCCAGCGTAAAACTGTAATGATCAGGCGCCTTGCCCTCTTTTGCAAGCTCCATCAAGTTGACCATCCCAATTCCGGTGGGCCCCTTGAGGGTCGCGATATTCACACTTATTTTCTCAGAATCCGGCTTTGAGCCCTCTCCGGTATTGCAAGCTGTGAGTAAAAGCAGAGAAAGCGACAGGACAACCGCCGCCATGCGTTTTAAAAATTTCATATTTTACCCCTTTACATCGTTTCATTTTTTTCATTGTATGTCCCTGCTAATTTTTTGTCAAGCCGCGTTTTACTTGACTTTTCAGCAAAATATGGTATGATAATACTGTTTTCCTATGGTTTCCCTATGAAATCTTCTTTTTTACTCATCAATTAAACCAGACGGTTTAAAATAGACACACCGGAACGGAGAAGAACTGCCATGCTGTCAGACCTGCAAAATGAAATACTGGCCCTCAAAAAAGAAACAGGAACCGCCATTGTAGCCCACAGCTACCAGGCGCCGGAAATCCTGGAAGTGGCCGACGTCACCGGGGACTCGTTCGCGCTGAGCGTTGCGGCGACGAAGCTCAAGGAAGAAACGGTTTTGATGTGCGGCGTAGGCTTTATGGCGGATACCGTCAAAATCCTGTCGCCTGAAAAAAAGGTTATTCTCGCAAGGGAGGAAGCCACCTGCCCCATGGCGGAACAGATTTCCCCCGAGCGCGTCCTCGCATACCGCAAAGAGCACCCGGATCACGCGGTTGTCGCCTACGTCAACACAACGACCGAGCTCAAGGCAGTTGCCGACGTCTGCGTCACCTCTTCAAGCGCTCTCGACATCGTCAAAAAACTGCCTCAGAAAGACATCCTGTTTATCCCAGATAAGAACCTGGGCAGCTACGTGAAAAAAATGCTCCCCGAAAAAAACATCACCCTCTGGGACGGCATGTGCCCCGTCCACGGGCAGATCACCGAGGAGGAGTGCCTGAAAGCCATTGACGCCCACCCGGAGGCCACCGTGCTGATGCACCCCGAACTGCCGGAGGAAGTGCTCCGCCACGCCGACGTAGCCGGTTCCACCGCCGCGATTATCAAATACGCACTGGAGCACGACGAACCCTGTATCATCGGGACGGAAAAGAGCATCTGCGACTACCTCTCCCTGAAAAAGCCCAATCAGGCGTTCTACCTGCTGAGCAAGAACCTGATCTGCCCCGACATGCGGATTACCACCCTGCTGGACGTGAAAAAGGCCCTTGAAGGGACCGGCGGGCGCGAAATCGTGCTGGACGAAACGCTCCGCCTCAAAGCCAAGCACGCCATTGATGAGATGATCCGGCTGGGTTAATGATACGCAAATCAAACAGCCGCCCTGTGCAGGGCGGCTGTTTTTTATGGCTTTAAAAATATTTCAGAGAGCCCCAGGCCGAAAAACCTGCAAAGGCTGACAAGATGTTCTGCCGTAAAACCATCAGAAACCACACCGTTTTCCAGCTCCTTTAATATGGCGGCCGGCACCCCGGTTTTCTCCCCCAGCGTTTCCACCGCCAACCCGCTTTTACTCCTCAGTTCTTTGACATTTTCGCAAAGGTTCAATAGCAGCCGGTCGTTAATTTCGGAAATTGATTTACAATTTTTATTGGTTATATTCATTATTTTCACTCCTTTTTATTTTATTATCATTCAATTTGAATGATTTGTCAATAATTCATATTGAGTTAAATTAGAATAATTCTGGGTGATTATAAATGACATATCTTGAACGCATCAGAGGGTTACGGGAGGATCACGACCTAACCCAAAAACAAATCGCAAAAATATTAGGAGTAGCAACGCCAACCTATTCCCAGTATGAACGCGGAACGCGTTCTATGCCCATTGAGTATTTGATTGTATTATGTAAATTTTATAACAGGTCAGCGGACTATATTTTGGGTTTGACGAACAAATAAAGTATACGGTTGTCAATTCCCAGTTTTACAAGCCTTCCCTCACGAGGAAGGTGGGCGCGTCAGACTCCCGGATGAGGCGCTGTAAAAACGGAACGCGCTTTCCAAAAGCTTCAAGGCTGTTTGCCCGTCACCTCATCAGCGATCTGACTGGGGACTGCTTAAGCCGGATAAGTTAATAGCCTTTAATGAAAATGTTGATACAAAACCGCTGTTCATATGTTATAATTAAAATGCTGTTTTAGTAAAAAATACTGCGCTTGTAATTTGAGGGTTGATGTTATGGACGGTTTGAAGTTTAATATGCCTTGTTACTTAAGGAATCATGCTGGAAGTGCAACTTTATTCGTTACAGACTCATATGTAAAAATTGTGATACGAAAAAAAGAAATTACAATTCCTTTTGAGAGCATTCAGTCAATCGTTTTTAAACAGCCGGCTTTTTTGACAAAAGGCAGCATGGCGTTTAAAACGGCACAGCCTAAATACGGTTCTATCCACTGGGGGATGGGAATATCAACCGATTTAAACGATGCCAATACGGTACTTTACGATAAAGAAAACCTTGAAACAGCCTATCAAATAAAAAGCTACATTGAAGAAAAATGCCGTTCGTTAGGTGAACGCCCTGGTTATTACGAAGAATTAGAGCAGTTAAAATTGCTTTTGGAGAAAAATGTTATTACCCAAGAAGAGTTCGACGCTAAAAAGAAACAAATTTTAGGTTTATAGCCTTTACTCAAAATTAACAATTAATAAAAGCGACCGGGTTACCGGTCGCTTTTATTAATAATACCTCTTTAGAATTTCTTCCAGCTCTTCATCCGGCAGGCCGCTGATTGATCTGACTGGGCCGGGGGCCTCCGCATGATTGATTGCCTTTTCAAACCACGCAACGTCGTACCATCTGCCGAACTTGTACCCTGTCCGGTGGAAGGAGCCGATCAGGCTGAAGCCGCATTTCTCATGGAACCGCCTGCTTTTCTCATTCGGTACGGTCAGCGCGGCGTAGACGTTATAATACCCCAGTGCTTTCAGCAGCTCGAGCAGACAGCCGTAAAGCTTCTGCGCAGCGCCGGTTCCGTGGTATTTGGGCGAAACGTAAATCGACAGGTCAGCGTCATAGCAATAAGCGGCCCGCTCCCGGTGTTTCGACGCATATGCGTACCCGGCTATTTCGTCTCCCACTGCGTAAACAAGGTAGGGGTACTGCCCGCTGATAGTCTCAATCCGCCGGGAAAACTCAGCCGCAGAGGGCACCTCCACCTCAAACGAGACTGCCTCGTCCCGGACATAAGGCGCGTAGATTTCCACAAGGGCCGCTCCGTCATGCGGGTTCGCCAGCCTGATAAACCCTTCCATTCTTTAGCCATCCTTTCACTTACAATGCCAACCGATTCTACATTCGGGAAGCCTAATTAAAAGCTCCCCCTCTTTTTCCGTAATCAAATTCAATAAGGGCTGAAAGCCCATTATTCAAGGACGGCTTGGGGCGCCAGCCCTTAAGGGGTTCAGTGGGGGACCGCACTCCCGCTGAAAGACTTTAGATGTCCCCCGCCGTCTAAGAGACGGGGGACATCTCATCGTGGTTATTTTTGCGGAGGCGCAAGAAACCTGACATGCTTTTCCCAAAACTCCAGCCTGGCTTTATGCTCTGCCATATCCGGTTTTGGAGTATAAACCATTTCCGGCGTCATGCCCGGGATCAATTCCCAAAGCTGCGGGTTAACCCCTTCCCACAAAATCCAGTTATCGGTGGTTAAATCGGTCAAATAATGGCCGGGGACCGGGCGGCCGGCATAATGATCCTCACCCCGTCCAAAACGGGAGAACGTCTGTGCGTCGCGGTATGTATGGATATACACGTTTTCAAATGTAATCGTTCCAACAAGATGGGAACGGTCAACCGAGGTTTGGTTAGAAGAAAATTCCGGAACAGGTACATGAAGCTTATAACCCCGTCCCCCATGGCCGTTTCCATTTCCCGGCGGCTTTGGCTTCGGATAAAACTCGCTGTCAAACCCCTGGGTATGCCCAATTTCTATATTTTTAAAGTGAAGATTCCCGATATATGACCAGTTGTCATTGGGCTTGTCAGACAGCGTTTCCCCAAGAATTTCAGCAACGTCGGAACGGCCCCAATAGCTCCAGGGATGCTGTTCTACCGTAATAGCAATCCCGCCGAACGGGGTCTCCTCAACATCAATATCCTCGAAAAGCAGATTATCAATCAATCCGCGGTTTCCGGTGTAAACGCATAAAGCGCCGTTTCCGTAATTCTCATGATGGATCACCGAAATGCGCCGCCAGGTGACGTTTTTAATATCCCACCAGTTTTCCCAAGCGGCCGCCAAACACATTCCGCCCCGGTTCCAGACTACGCAGTCTTCAAACAGGACATTTTCGGTAGAAGTTTTGGTATAATGGTGCGTTTTAACTTCCAGAGAATCGTCGTGATTATTGGCAAAGCACCGGCGGACGGTCACATTCTTGCTTCCATCTACCAAAATGCCGTCGTTAGAGGTCAAATCCTGCGACCCCGCCATCCGGATCAGGTCGAAAAGAACTTCTGAGCTCCGTAGGGAAACAAGGCAAAACCCCATGCTGTGGGTAAAAATCAACCCTTCTACCGTAACATTTTCAGCGTCCTGCACACACAGGACATTTCCGTTGCAGGTCAAAGGCTTTGGAAGGGTGTCGGTATCCGCTTTCCCGTCAAGGATCCCCCTGCCCAGGAGGCGGACATTTTTTCCCGTTATGGTGATACCGTTACGGATTTTGGAATGATCATGCGCCTTCATTTCGCCTGGGCGCCGCAAACGGATGACTGCCCCTTCCTCAAAATACCAAGTCTTATTATCTCCAAGTGCGGCAAGGTATTCCATGTTGTAGACTCCGGAAGCAAAATAAATGGTATCATGCGCTTCATAAAATGCCCGGAAAGTTTCCTGGGTAATCACGTCGTTATCATTTTGAGAAGCAGGTACGCGATATACACTGCATCCATTTAGATTTGGGATATCGTTCTGCACCGGTTCTGTGAAAAGAAAACAAGGCCGCTTGATTCCGTCGATTTCAACCGAAAGAATGCGATGCTTCAAATTTGCGGTGTCAATATCAAACTCCACTGTCCGTTGAGCCGGATTCACAGCGGGATAAATTTCTGCCTTGCGCGGACGCACACAGACGTTTTGCACCTTAATGTTCGGATTCAGCACCTCAATGCAGACATGAGCCGAACCGTCGAAATCCCAGCGTGCAAACGTTTCAAGTTCGCTTTCATAGTTAAAAGTATCCGGTTGATGCTGATGCGCCGCAAACGTAATTAAATCCTGCGGCTTTCCGTTTTGAGGCGTGACAGTGACCCGATAGTCCTCTGACACGGGCCAGATTGACTGGTAATAGTCCATAAATTTTCTCCATTCACATTTTCATCCGGAAGCAGCAAACCTTCCAGCTTAATATCAGCAGGAACCGCCATAATACCCAGTGAAAATTTAAAATTATCAATAAGTTCATTATATCAAATGAATGAAAAAATGAAAGTTTTTCAGCAGAAAAACTTTCATTTTTTGTGCTTATTTACGCTGTTAGAGTATCATACAGTCCTTATGGCTTTTTTGCACGGCATGAACAGCTTTTTTACGAGAACCACAGTTTACACATCCATCGCCGGAGGGGCATCCGGCGCACTTCCCGCCCCGGAACTGCCGAACGATGCTGCGGATAACAATGAAAAATGCCAAAAGAATTAACAGCACGCAAAACGCTGCAATTATTTTATCCATATCTGAAAATCCATTCCACCTCTCCGATAACGCCAGGGGCAATCAGCCTACTGTTCGGAGCAGAAAAAATAATAAGCTTTGTCCCATTTCCTGCCAGGCTGTACAAAAACACCGGGAAGCAAAGCTGTGTTAAAGCATGCCCGTTACGAAAGAACCAACCTGAAAAATTAACAAAGACACAAGATAGGCAACGCCGGTTTGGTACAGGGCGGTTGCAAGCGCCCATTTCATGCTGTTCATCTCCCGCCGGATGGTTGCAAAAGCAGAAATACAGGGCATATAAAGCAGGGTAAACGCCATAAAGGCGTATGCTGAAAGCGGGGTAAAGACTTGTGACAGCGCCGCCGAAATACTGCCGCCGTCCGCATAGAGGACATTCATGGTGCTGACAACGCTTTCTTTGGCAACCAGCCCCGTTAAGATGGAGACTGCCGCTTGCCAGGTTCCGAAGCCAAGCGGCGCAAAAAGCCCTGCTATCCACTTGCCGAGCTGGCCCAGCATACTGTCGCCGCTGTTTGAGACCATTTGGAATGAGGCGTCAAAGTTCTGGAAGAACCAAACGACGACGCTCATTGCAAAGATGATAGTACCCGCCTTGATGATGAACCCCTTGCTCTTTTCCCAAGTGCGGAGCATGATTGCCCGGAAAGAGGGCATATGGTATTGCGGCAGCTCCAGCACAAAGGGGGAGAACACACCGCGGAAAACCGTTTTACTCAACAGGATACCGCTCAAAACAGCAACAGCCATCCCTAAAATATACATGCTGAAAACGACGATTTCCCGGTTATCCTCAAAAAACACCCCGGCGAACAGGGCGTAAATCGGCATCCGGGCGCCGCAGGACATAAAAGGGGTCAGCATAATGGTAAGATTGCGGTCCTTTTCGTTTTCAAGGGAACGCGCCGCCATCACCGCCGGGGTTGTACAGCCGAAACCCATCAGCATTGGGATGAACGATTTACCGGAAAGCCCAAACTTCCGCATGATTTTATCCATAATAAAGGCGGCACGGGCCATATACCCGCTGTCCTCCAAAAAGGAGAGGAACATAAAAAGCAGGGTAATCTGGGGAACGAAAGTGAGAATTCCACCTACCCCGCCGATGACCGCGTCTACCAAGAGACTGTGCGTCCAGTCCGGGGCGTTCGCAATTAAAAGCAGGCGCGAAACTGCCGGGGCTAAAATGTCGTTGAAGAGGTAGTCGACACAATCCTGCAAAAAAGTCCCGACCGGTCCGAAGGTAATACCGAACATGAGAAAGATGATCAAAAAGAAGATGGGGATTGCCAAAAAGCGGTTGGTGAGAACCTTATCGATCTTATCGGTCGTACTGAGAGCTCCGGAATTTTCCGGTTTTTTTACTGAGCCGGCAACAAGCTTTTCTATGTAACGGTAACGGATGTCAGCCATCACCGTTTCACGGTCGCCGTATTCCGCTTTGCTGAGAAATAAGGCAACTATTCTATCAACCGCCTGGATAGCCTCTTCTGGAAGTTTCAGCCGCCTTAAAATATTCTCATCCTGCTCCACCAGCTTGCCCGCATAAAACAGGAGACGGTCGCTGTCATCACAGTAGTCCGCCAGAATCGAAACAATTTCGTGGAGCATCTGCCGGGAGGCGGAATCGTACCGGACAACATCCTCCGCGCGCCAGTTTGTCCCGGCGAGTTTCTTCGCCGTCTTCATCACCTTGTCTACATGGTAGCCGGTCTTCGCCGAAATTGGGATAACCGGTACTCCAAGCTGGGCGGAAAGACGGTCGCAGTCGATATCCCCGCCGCCCCCGCGCACCTGATCGATCATATTGACCGCCACCACGGTTGGAATGGAAAGCTCCAACACCTGGAGGGTCAGATAAAGGTTGCGCTCAATGTTGGTTCCGTCCACAATGTTGACCAGCACATCCGGGTGCTGGTCAATGATGAAGTCACGGGTGACAATTTCCTCCATCGTATAAGGGGAGAGAGAATAAATTCCCGGCAGGTCAACGACTTCAAATTCCTTGCCCGCCGTAAAGCCGGATTTTTTTTCCACTGTAACACCAGGCCAGTTGCCAACATACTGGTTGGAACCGGTCAAGTCGTTGAAAAGCGATGTTTTGCCGCTGTTGGGGTTCCCAACCAGCGCCGCTTTATAAGGCAAAACAGATACCTCCTTTTCTGCTGTTTTCGGGTTCAAACGCCGGTGCGGATTAATATTTCACGCGCCTCGCTCCCGCGAACCAGCAGTTCATAGCCGCGGAGGTTTATTTGAATTGGGTCTCCAAGCGGTGCGACCTTGCGGACATATACCGTCGTCCCCGGGGTAATCCCCATATCGACCAGCCTGCGTTTCATCGCCCCGGTCGAACGGATTTCAGTTACAACGCCACACTGCCCCACCCCAAGCTCATGGAGGTTCTGCGGTTCTTTTCTCCGATGTTTCATAGGCTGTTCCATCCCTCTCCTCAGCATGGTAACCGGCAGCCTGAAAGACTGCCTGGCATTCCTACCGAATCTTACGCCGAACAGCTTTGAAAAATGCCCTGCAATGGGACAAAATTTCAGTTACCTGTCGCTAACTTTATTATAGCACATTCCCGTAAATCTACAAGCAGAGGAATTCCTGTAAAACAGTTTGTTTTTTGGGCAAATTGACAAAACCCGGCTGCCGCTATTATAATAAAGACAATCAAAACAGCCGGAACTGGTTCCGGCTGTTTTTAAAGCGCTTTTGGTTTCAGCAGGTATCGAATTTTTTATTTAGATAACCCAAAGGCAGAGCTCCGTCCGTGCTTACTTTTGCTCAAACGGAATTTGAGTACCGATCCCGGAGGTGACGGTCACCTGCCCTGCGCTGTCGATAAAAATCGCCTCTGTGTCCGGCAGAGATTCAACCAGTTCCAACGCCTTGTCCCTCCCCAACAGGAAAGCGGACGTACTCAGCGCATCCGCCGTCACCGACGAACGGGAAAGGATGGTGACAGACTCCAGCCCGTTTGAAACGGGATAGCCTGTCTCCGGATCAAGGATATGGTGGTAGACGACGCCGTCTTTTTCGAAGAAGCGTTCATAAATGCCGGAAGTGACCACCGAGTAATCGGACACCTGAACGGAACCGATGATCTCATTCCGGTCGGCAAAAGGGCGCTGGATGCCGACCGTCCAAGGGGTACCGCCGTCTTTGGAACCGAGCACCAGTACATTTCCGCCAAGATTGATGATCCCCCTTTCCACGCCGTTTTCTTTTAAAAAAGCAGCGCACCGGTCGGCGATATATCCCTTGGCGATCCCGCCGAAGTCTACTTGGACTCCATTTTGGACAGTTACCGTGTTTCCGTCGACAGACAGGTTCCGGTACCCGGTCTGCTGCAGGGCGCTGTCAATTTTATCCTGAGCGGGCAAGACCGGCGATGCTGATTTGAAATCCCACAGATTGGTCAGCCTTCCAACAGTTACGTCAAACTTCCCCCCGGTTCGTTCGGAGTATTCAAGGGCGGTTTTCAAAAGCTCGGCGGTCTCCGGGTCTACTTCCACGGTTCCGTCGCCGGTTTGATTAATCCGGGAAACGTCGCTTGCTTCAATAGTTCTGCTGAAAAGCGCCTCATATTTTTTACAGAGATCAAAGGTTTTTTCAAGCAGTGATTCGTCCGTGGTATCGTACAAAGTGATGGTACAGACCGTATCCATAAAGAACTCCGTTTTGCTGGGCGGCTCCGGGGCAGAACAGCCCGAAAAAAAGAGTATTGCCGCTCCCAGTGCGGCAAGCGCTGACAAAAAATGTTTCAATCAAAGACCTCCTATGAAAAAGAGAAACTCAAAAGCCGCTCAAGGCGGCGGAAAGGGACGGGTACCGTGATAAAGAAAGCGGATATTTTCCTAATAGCTTTCCTTCTCCTGGCGGGGTTTGGGCTCTGGCGGCTTTTTTCATTTCCCGCCCCGGACGGCGATACCGTCACCATCTCCATCGCGGGGGAACCGGGCGGGAGTTATCCACTCATCGAAAACCGGGAAATCCCCATCATACAGGGGGAATTTGAAAACACCATCATCATCCGGGACGGCGCTGTGCACATGGAAGAGGCCAACTGCCCCGGAAAGGAATGCGTCCGCCAGGGACGCATCTCACAAAGCGGAGAGAGCATTATCTGCCTGCCTCACCGGATTGTTGTTGAGATTACCACCCAAAACTCATCGTATGACGCTATTGTATCATAAAAGGGGACGTTATGGCGAAAAAAATTAGTTTCTGCGCCTTATTTTCCGTTCTGGCGCTGGCTGTTTCCTATTTAGAGAGGCTGATTCCCCCGCTGGTTGCCGTTCCGGGCATCAAACTGGGCCTTGCAAACATTGTGGTATTGGCAGCCGTCTACCTGTTCGGCATGCGTTACGCACTTCTCATCAATTTAACACGGATTGGTCTGTCCGCCCTTTTGTTTGGGGATTTGAGCAGTCTTTTTTACAGCCTTTGCGGAGGCCTGCTCAGCTTTGCAGTAATCTGCCTGCTTGTTTCTGCCAAAGTTTTCGGACCCGTTGGGGTGAGCGCCGCGGGCGGTGTGGCGCATAATGCCGGGCAGCTTTGTGCCGCCTGGGTATTTCTCTCTTCCGGGGCGGTATGGGGATATTTTCCGGTTCTGCTCATTTCAGGCACGGTCACCGGTATTATCACAGGAATTGTGGCCTGGTTTTTGACTTCAAGACTTGAACATATTTTGAAAACAGTTGACAATTTACTGTGAAACGGATAAAATAAAGGTACTTTATAGTCAACGGGAAAATGGTGAAAATCCATTACAGCCCCCGCTACTGTTTACGGCGACAAATCCAAAACGCCACTGGATTTTTTCTGGGAAGGCTTGGATGCGGATGACCCGAGAGTCAGGATACCGTTGTTTAAAGCATATTATCTTTCGGCGGGAGAGATATTGTTTATTACACAGAAAAGCAAGCGCTTTTCCACACAGGCAATAAAAAACAGAAATGCTGCGCTTTTTATGTTCCCTGTGTCCGGCAGTATAACAATTCTCCTGCATTCTTTGCAGGGGATTTTTTATTGTGCAAAAAGCCGGCTTTTTGCACACAGGCAGCATAAAATAAGCGTCCGGCAGCTATTTTTATTCCGGCACTCAACCGCCAGACAAAAAGGAGAATGATGATGAAAAAGGCAAAAAAATTTCTTGCGTCTTTTCTTGCGTGTGCGGCGGTCTGTGCTGTCTCTGTAACCGCTTTGGCCGCTACCCCGCTTGAAACCCGCACGGCGGAAACCAAAAGCTATCTGTCCGCGATGAATCAAAAAGACGGTGGGCTGGATGAATGGGGGCTGATTGGCCTTGCGGCGTCCGGCGTCTCCGGTGACAGCGATACCGTAAAGGGGCTCATTACCACCGCCCTAACCGACATCAGCAAAAACGGATTCACAGGAACTGTCGGCTCCTACGGTGAATCCGCCTGGGGAAGCAACGCCGGTAATCTGGCTAAACTGATTCTTTTCCTGAACAGCCAGGGGATCTCCCCTTACACTTTCGGTGAAAATGGCGATTTCAAGGGTTACGACCTTGTCGCCGCTCTCTTTAACACCGACCACTACTACAGCAACGTTTCAGCTTACGACGTGCCTTTTGCCCTGATGGTTTACGACGCTCTGGGCATTTCCGCCGCGGAAGAAGCGGCCTATCAGTATTCCCGTGAAGATCTGGTTAAAAAATGCCTTGGCCTGATTGGAACTGTAAACGCCCTTTCTTCCGGTATCCCCGGCGGTGCAGATGGTATGACGGGCGTGCCCAACACCTTTGATACCACCGGCAAGGCCCCGTATGATTTTGAATCGACCGCCATGGTTTTACAGGCGCTTGCTCCCTATTATACCGGTAGCAAAACCGTTTCCGACCCCGCTGTCACAGCCGAGATCACAACCAAAGTGAATGGCTGTGTGAATTCTATCAAACAGCTTCAGACCACAACCGGCGGCATCCCCTACGCATTTTTTAACTACGATGCAGACTGGAACGCCAGCTTTGCAAAATACGCTGACAGCAGCGACGCTATGTCCCAGATCATCCTTGCTTTTACCGCGCTGGGAATTGATATTGACACCATAAGCAACGGCGGCGATTCCATGTTGGACAACTTCCTTTCCGCCGAATATCAGACCGGGACGGCAGGCGAATTCCGCGCTAACGCCGATCCGTTGACCGCCTACTACAGCACTTATTATTCCACAAAATACGCTTACATAGCGCTTGTTTCTTACAGCGAGATGACCCAAAACAGTGGTACGGCGTTCAGCCTGTTTGACCGCGCAACTCCCGTAGCCTACACAGATTATGATTATTCATTTTTCTACCCGGCTTCCACCCCTGATACAGAGAAGACCGAAACCGAGAAACCGGCTATAAAAGACCCTGTTAAGACAGGCGATGTCTTCCCGGCCGCCGGAGCCGCTTTGGTTCTGATTTTCTGCGGCGCTTCCCTGTTCTGGCTGAAAAAAGTAAAAGCCGGCCGCTGATTTATCCTAACTTTTGAAAGAGGGACTGCCCCATGAAGATACAGCTGCACATTTTAACGCCTGTATTTCTTCTGGTGTCGTCCCTTTTTTTGCTGTTCTCCACCGATCACCCCTTTGTCATCTGCGGCTCTATATTGCTGGCTGTTACAGTCCTTGCGGGGGGGAAAAAATGGAAGCAGCTAAAACAGGGGTTATGGTTCGCCCTGCCAATGACTTTTTTCATGCTGCTCTTCAACCTCGTTTTCGTCTCGAGCGGGGTGACCGAACTGGCCGTAGTATTCGGTAAACGGATCACGTTGGAATCCATTCTTTACGCCTTTCTCATGGGGGTAAAACTGCTCGCCGCAACCTACCTGTTCTTTATGGCGGGAAGCCTTACAAACGGGGATAAAGCTGTTTCCTACTGCGGGAGCAAGCTTCCAAAATCCACCCTGACTTTTTTGTTGATCTTCCGGTTGATCCCTCATTTCAGGGAGAGCTTTTTCCACCTGAAAGATGTTTACGCCACCCGCGGCGTGGAATTTGAAAATGTTCCGCTCCGGGAAAAAATTAAAAGTTACCGCGCCGTCCTTGCGGTCCTGCTGGAGCAAAGCCTTGAGAGTTCCTTCGAAATCGGCGAGGCCGCTTATACCCGCGGATTCCTCAGTACCAAAAGAAGCGTATACGAACGCAGCCGACCCACCTGGCGGGATGGGCTTGTCCTCACTGCCGACGCCCTCTTGCTTGCGGTTTATATTCTGCTCCTTGTAAACGGCTCCGCTTCGTTCAACCTGTATTTTGGCGAGGGACTCGAACGGCTTTCCAACCCGGCTTGGATTCTTTTCCTGCTGCTCTGCGCCACTCTGGCAGGCTGCATCCTTATTGCAAACCGCAAACAGCGTGAAACCACGGAGGTCACATGGGATACATAACAGTTGAAAGCCTTACCTATTGTTACCCGGAGCAGGACAAACCGGTTCTGGATGATATTTCATTTTCCCTGAACCGCGGGGAGGTTCTCCTCCTGCTGGGGAGGTCCGGGTCCGGCAAATCTACGCTGGGCAAAGCAATTACCGGGGCTGTCCCTTATTTTTACGGCGGCACCGTTTCAGGAAAGGTCAGCATCGGCGGAATGCCAATCGATAAGATGGAGCATAACCGCCGCAGCCAGACGGTTGGTATGGTGTTCCAGTACCCTGAAAAACAGCTTATCCTAAACAAAGTCCACCGCGAGGTGGCCTTTGGGCTTGAAAACACCGGTGTTCCGGAAAAGACGATCCGCAGGCGTGTATTTGAGGCGATGCAGTTCACCGGGATCACCCCTCTTGCCGACCGGGACATTGATTCCCTCTCGGGCGGGCAGAAACAGAAGGTCGCCATCACTTCCGCCCTCGCCTTTTTTCCGGAGTGCATCGTTCTGGACGAACCGATTTCCCAGCTTGACCCCCTTGCCGCGGAAGAGGTGCTCAACCTGACCCGCAAGATCAACGAGGAACTGAATATCACCGTTATTCTGATTGAACAGCGGACGGGAAAATGTTTTGAACTGGCTGATAAAGTGGCGTTCATCGAGGACGGCCGCCTTCGTTTTTTTGGCGGTACCCATAACTTTCTTGACAGCCCAGAAAAACAGTATGAACCCTTTTTGCCTGAACCGGTCCGCCTGTTCCGGCGTCTTGGGATTGAGCATCCGCCAACCGGAATGAAAAAATCCCGGGCATTGCTGTCCTCTATCCAACCCGGAGACGCCCCGGTTCCGGCCCATCCCGCTTTCCGGGAAACAGAGAAAACCCAGCCGGTTATCTCCCTTGATAAAGTATCGTGCGGCTACGGCGGCCTGACCGTCTTAAACCGTTTTACCGCTTCCATCCAAAAAGGCGATTGTATTTCGCTGTTGGGCGCAAATGGTGCCGGAAAAACCACGCTGCTCAAAACGCTGGTCGGTTTAAAGCAGTACCAGGGAAGCATCCTGCTAAAAGGGATGGAGCTGAAAAAGTGGAAGCAAAAAGAGATTGCGTGGACGATCGGGTATGTTTCTCAGAATCCAGATGATTATCTCACCCAGGACACGGTGCGGGACGAGCTTCTTTTTACCGCACGGCATCTCGGTGTGGAGGAGCCTGAGCAGGCCGCAGATAACATCCTGCAGCTTCTTGAACTCAGCGAATATGCAGGCCGCAACCCCAAAGACCTGAGCGGCGGGCAAAAGCAGCGGGTGGCTATTGGGTCCGCCCTCATCGCATCCCCGGAAGTCCTGATTCTGGACGAACCCACGCGGGGGATAGACGTTCCGCTTAAGCAAACCCTTGCAGAGCTCCTGCGTCAGCTCAACCAAAGCGGGATCACCATCCTTCTTGTAACGCACGACACAGAATTTGCCTGCATGGTTTCAAACCGTTTCTGGATTCTTTACCAGGGAGAACTGCTTGCAGACGGCACAAAAGAAGAGGTTTTTTCTGACAGCCTGTATTATACAACTACAATCCATAAGCTCTGTCAAAATCAAGCCCCCGGGCTGTTTACCCTTGAAGACGCCCTGCGGTACTATTCCGGTGAGGAGGCTGTCAGATGAAACGGGTCATTATTACGGCGGCAGCCGTCGCTTTGGTGGGCAGTCTGATGCTTCTTGCCGTTTCAGAGTGGCAGAATGCTTTTACCCTTGTCAGCCTGGTTGTGCTGGCAGGGGTCCTCGCCCTTTCCTTTCTTTATTTTGAAGCCAGCATCATCGGCACCAAGCAGATTGCGCTGATCGCCACTCTGAGCGCCTTCACCGCCGTATCGCGGATTGTCTTCGCACCTATTCCAAACGTTCAGCCGGTCACTTTTTTGACTGCTCTTTGCGGCCTTGCCCTCGGCCCGTTTCCCGGCTTTCTGGTTGGCTGCACCAGCGCCTTTGTCTCGAATATTTTTTTGGGGCAGGGCCCATGGACGCCGTGGCAGATGTTTTCATGGGGGCTTATCGGCCTATTCTGCGGCTTATGGGGAAAAAACGGAAAAAAGCCCTCCCCCGTTGCTTTCGGGCTTGCCTGTGTGGGGTTCAGTTTCCTTTTTGGCTGGATTATGAACCTGTGGCAGGCGGTCGCCTATCTGCGGCCTTTCACCTGGCTTGGGTTCCTGCTCACCTACGTCACAAGCCTGCTTTTTGACCTGATGCACGCAGCCGGTTCATTTCTGCTCGCCATTCTTTTTTACGAAAAATTTTATAAAATCCTGCACCGGTACAAACGCCGGATGGACGTAACCTATATCGACACATCGCTTCCCAAGGAGGGGCTATGACAAACAAGAAAAAATTATGGATCATCGCCGCTGCTGTTCTGATTTTCGCCGCTCTGGCAGCCGGGGCGGTTCTTCTACAGAACACACTGTTAAGCGCCGGCGGAGAAAGCGGTTCTTCTCTGATTCCCTCAGGGCTTGATTTAACTTCATCTTCCAGCCTATCCTCTTCAAGTGAGGATGCTTCGGAAAACAATGCAGATTCTTCTGTTACCTCCAGTGCCGATCAAAGCTCAGCTTCATCTTCACAAGGCAGCATTTCCCAAAGCAGCTCCACATCAAGCCAGCAGCAGTCTGTTTCCTCGGCGGCCTCTTCCGCTGTTTCAAAACCGGAGCCGCAGGGTACGGTTAATTTTACATTTCGTGACACTATAAGCGGCAAAACAGTCTTTTCCGGTGCTGTCGCTTGTCCCATGGACGGAGCCACTGCCGGAAATTTGACGCGGGAAATCTTAGACCGAAATACTGTCGGCGGAAAAACCGGAAATTACTCAATTACCGGTGCTGGCCCAACCATATATTTCGAAATGATTGCCGGGCTTCGCCAGTTTGGTGCCGGGCCCAACAGTGGTTGGATTTTTGGAATTAAAAGAGCCGGGGAAAGCAGTTATACCCGCTCTAATGTCGGTGCCGGAAGCGTAACCTTATATCCCGGTGACAGCATTGAGTGGAGATATATGGCAAACGGCCTGTAAGTGAAAGCGGCGGGAATACCGCCGCTTTTTATTTCACCCCCAATCACAGTTACAATACAATAACTCCGGGGGTCAAACAGCGGGGGGCTCTGTTTGGCCGGACTTTCACCTATGGCTTTGCATTGCATCGCCTGACGGTATTATAAGTTATGGTATAATAAGACAGAAGCAAATAAAATCAGAAAGGTTGATTATATGCGCTGCCCCCACTGCGGTACCGAATACACTTCTCCCTTTTGCCCCAACGGCTGCAACACCCCCACCGCCCCCTATATCACCCAACGCCAGCAAGACGAACAGGGCTGCCCCTTTTGTGGCGGACGAAGGATTCAGGTCACCTATAAAACAGAAAAGAAACGCCGCCTATTCGGTAGGGGTGTTAAAATAAAACGCCGTGTCCGCCGCGTTTGCGCGGATTGCGGAAGAAGCTTTAAATAATTTACCTCCAGATATACGTCAACCTAAATATAAAATTTTAGTTGACGTATGTTTTGTTTTGTGCTATAGTAACCCTATTAAGTGATGAAAGGGTTCTTTTTCATGAAAACTAAACAGCTTACCTATATTGGCGTTTTTGCCGCCCTTACAGCCGTGTGCTCCCAAATTTCATTTCCCCTTCCCTTTACCACCGTGCCATTCTCTCTCAGTATCCTTGCCGTTTTCCTTTGTGGAGCGGTTCTTTCGCCGCTCGAAGCCTTTGCCGCCCAGGGGATCTACCTTTTAGTTGGTGCAGTCGGGGTCCCTGTTTATGCGCAATTTACCGGGGGGCCGGGCGTACTGTTCGGCATGACCGGCGGCTATTTGATCGCCTATCTCTTTATGGCGCCGATCATTGCATTTGCAGCCAAAAAATTTAAAAAACACCTCTTCCCGGCGCTTTTAGTCGGGATGGCGCTCGCGTTGCTTCTCTGCTACGTTTTCGGAACGGTCTGGTTTATGATTGTCACCCAATCCACCTGGGTTGCCGCCCTTACCTCCTGCGTTGTCCCATTCATCCTGCCGGACTGCATCAAGATTATCGCAGCGTCCGCGCTGGCGCTGGCCTTGCGGAAGGCCCTGAGTAAAGCGAGGCTATATGAAGCGGCTTAAGCTGCGGTACCATCACCTGATGTGCTGTTATACCTTTAAGGGTGTTGGCTATAACGAAGCCTTTTCTCAAAACATGAAACAGGTGGTTTCTATGCTGGGCGCCAGCGAAGAATTGGAACTTCATCTTTGCGGCGGATGTGACGATCTCTGCGCCTGGTGCCCCCACAACCGGGGAGGGCAGTGTGATACAGGAGAATCCGTCTGCGCCAGAGACCGCGAAGTCGCCGCCTTTTTTGGGCTGGAAGGCAGAAAAATGCTTCTGCTTTCCGAGTATCGGAGCAATATTCTGCCAAAACAAAAACAGCTCTCTTCAATCGATGAAGTATGCCGGAAATGCACCTTTACCGCCCTTTGCCAGCAGGTTTTGACTGAGAAAAACCAAATATGACTACAAGCTGCCTGAACTGTCTTTTTCAGGCAGCTTTCTTCTTTTTCCACACTGGCTTCCCCACCCGTGTTATGTTATAATTAAAAAAATGCCATTAAAAACGCCGTTCCAAGCATACTGAAGCCCAAAAAATGGAGGGTAATGGCTGACGCCCGTCTGTCCGGGTTGACCTTATATTTGGGAGAGAAAACCTTTCATGAAGCTTTTAGCTGTTTGCTCAATTTTAATTGCCGGTACGCTCTGGGGGACAATCGGAATTTTTGTCCGAACCCTATCAGGGATGGAATTCGGCTCCATGGAGCTGGTAGCCCTACGTTCCTTTGTTACCCTTATCGCCATGGGGATTTATCTATTACTTTTCAAGCGGGACCGTTTCCGGGTTCGGTTCAAAGACTTATGGTGTTTTGCGGGTACAGGGATTTTAAGCATCCTTTTCTTCAATTTCTGTTATTTTACGACCATCAACCTAACTTCCCTTGCCACTGCTTCTATCCTTCTTTATACGGCTCCCATCATCGTCATGCTTCTCTCCCTATTGCTGTTTCGGGAAAAGCTGACGGTTTCAAAGTGTATTTCCGCTTTGCTGGCTTTTCTTGGCTGTGCACTGGTGGCAGGCGTCAACCCGCAGACGGGCCTATCCATTACGCCGGAGGGACTTCTGGCTGGTCTCGGCGCAGGACTCGGCTACGCGCTTTACAGCATTTTTGGGAGGTATGCGCTTAACCGCGGATATGATACCATGACCATCACCTTTTACACTTTCGCTTTTTCTTCCGCCGGTTCACTTTTTCTGATCGACACGCCGGGACTTGGGGGCAAAATCTTCGGCCGTCCGGAAAGCATCCCCTGGATTCTAGCTCTCGGACTTATCACCTGCGTGGCAGCCTACCTGCTCTACACTTATGGGCTGACAAAGATTGAATCCAGCAAGGCGTCGATCATGGCGTCAATTGAACCGGTTGTCGCAACGCTGGTTGGAATTTTAATTTTTCATGAAACGCCTACTTTCTGGTCGGGCGTTGGAATCTGCTTGGTTCTCCTCTCGCTCATTCTTTTAAACGCTGGTGGGATAGTTAAAAGGGTGTCTGAAAAAAATATCAGCGCCAAAAGCTGCGGGGATTGACGCCATGATGAAAGCCCGCCTGATTGAGCTTCTTCCGGCGGCTCTGGATATCAGAAACAGCGACGTCAATATCGTAAAAAACGGTGGCGCGATTTGTTGACGGCCTCTACGGTGATGCTGCCAGAAGCCTTTTCGCTGCCAGTTCTTCGCTCGGTGTGGAAAACAGCCTGGTCGTCGGGCGCACGGACTGCGGCGTCCAAGGGATTGATCTGCAGAGCCTGCTGGCAAAAATAAAACAGCACGGTATAGCGGAAGAAGAATTTGTACAGGCCAACTCCGCGAGTGTTGACCTGCAACAGGGGCTTTCCGGCTTTGTGGATGTGCGTGAAAGCGTCAGACAGTCGGTAGCGCTGCTACGCGGCCATCCGCCAGCTCCAAACGGCGTAAAATTGATGGCTGCGTAATGGATGCTGTCATCGGAGAAATCCAGCCAGTTTCAAAAAACCAGCTCCGCACCAAATATGATTCAGGAGGTAAGAGTATGCCGGACCGTGAAGTTGTACGCGCTGCGCTTTCCACGCAGCCTGCCGATCTTGTGTTTAAAAACGCGTCTGTTGTAGACGTTTTCTGCCACAGAATCCGTAAATGCGACGTTGCCATTCAAAATGGTATCATTGCTGGGCTCGGCGAAAACTACTGCGGAAGGGAGGAACGAAACGCGGAAGGGCTGTATCTTTTGCCCGGGCTTATCAACAGCCATGTTCATATTGAATCAAGTCTTGTAACCCCTTATGAATACGCACGAGCCGTCCTGCCCAAGGGTGTTACCACCATCATTGCCGACCCGCACGAAATTGCAAACGTCTGCGGCGGGGACGGTATCGGCTTTATGTTCGGCTCCGCGCAAAACACCCCGCTGGAAGTTTATTTTATGTTTCCCTCCTGTGTACCAGCCACGCCATACGATCACTCCGGAGCGGAATTAAACGCAGAAGCCGTGCGGAAGCTGAGTAAGAATTACCCGTTCCACGGGCTGGGGGAAATGATGAACACACCCGGGCTTTTGGAGTTTGATCCGGACGTTTGGGATAAACTTGCCGTTTTCCCGCGTATTGACGGCCATGCCCCCCAACTGCATGAAAAACCGCTCTGCGGATATATTGCCTCCGGTATCTCCACCGACCACGAGTGTGAAACCCCGGAGGAAATGACTGAAAAAATTAGCCTTGGGATGTACGTCCTGCTCCGGGAAGGGACAAGTGCTAAAAACCTGCGCAGGCTGGTTCCGGGGATTACCCCCGCCACCCTCCGCCGCGTTTTATTTTGCACCGACGACCGGGATATCAACGATATTCTGGAAAACGGCACTATTTCAAACTGTGTAGCAACCGCAATAGAATGCGGCATAGATCCTATAGACGCGATTACCATCGCAACCTTAAATGCGGCCGAGTGTTACGGCCTGCAAGGAAAAGGGGCAGTCGCTCCCGGGTATCAGGCGGACCTGATCTTGAGCCGCGACCTTTCTCTGCGTGAAATTAACGCAGTTTACAAAAAAGGCGTTCCGGTGGCGGAAAAAGGGCGGACCTGTTACCCGCTCCATTCACAGAAACCCCCGGAATCCGTTTTGAATACGGTAAAGCTCCCCCGCCTATCGGTCAGGGACTTTGACTTTCCATGGACAAAGGGAACGCCTGCCATTCAGGTACTTCCCCATTCACTGGTCACCAAAAAGTGTTTTCCGGAAAGCGTCCAGGGCCTTAACCGCTGTGCCGTAATTGAACGGTACGGGCGTCACCATGGTATAGGAACTGCCTTTGTCAAAGATTTTGGGCTCCGCGGAGGGGCAATTGCCCAGACCATTGGGCACGATTCCCACAACATCACCGTTTTAGGGGACGACCCGGTCGAGATGTTCCGGGCCGTCTCCGCTCTGGCACCGGAAGGGGGGATTGCGGTTTCCTGCCACGGGAACCTGTTCCGGATGCCGCTCCCCATAGCCGGGCTCATGTCCGACCAGCCGGCCGAAATTGCCGCCGCACAGCATGCGCAGATCAAGCAGATGGTTCGCGAAATGACTGGTAACCTAGATATTGACCCACTAATGCTCCTCGCTTTTCTCTCCCTCGTCGTCATCCCCGAACTCAAGGTAAACGACAGCGGGCTTTTTGATGTGACGGAGCAGAAATATTTATAAAAAACACTCCGGAAAGAAGTTTTTCTTTCCGGAGTGTTCTGTTTTCATTGCAAATTGGTTTCTTACAATTATTATACTATCTTTCTATCATGAACGATTCTACTGAACCCGGTTTTTCACTATTTTTCCGCTTCGTCCTTTGAAAAAACCAGCACATGCACAAGCGCCGGAAATAGCAATTACCCCTGACAGGTAATACCACATAAGATATGTAGTAGAAAGGGCATGCCACCAGTACCCCACTGCATCTAACAGCGAGGTTGCCACAATTGCTATCCAAAGCATGAAAACAACGTGGTACAGTCCAATCGCCAGATCGACATACCACTTTGTACGGATCGCCAGCAGCGGGACGGCGGCAAGAAAGCCAATACCCGGCATGGTGATATCATACGGAACCGGGAACGACCAGCCAAGATCCATCCACCTCATCCTGACAAACCAGTCGCCAATCATAAATGCAAGATAACAAACCAACAACAGTTTGACAACGCTTTTTACAACGTCCCATTTTACCGCGTGCTTACCCGCAAATTCCCGAAACCGTTCCCCTAAAAGGAACGACCCCGGCCGGCTTTTTTCCCAGGCAATCAGTTCCCTGACCAAAGAGACGCAGCCAAACACGGTAAAGGCCGAAAAAACAAACCAAAGATAAACCTGCGCGGAGTTCATCGCCGTAAAAAAAGACGCTTTACAAAAAAACCATAGAAAGCCGTGATAAAACCCAATCGCCAAATCAACATACCACTTTGCTGAAAGTGTAAAAAGAAAAACCGCCGCAACAGCGTTAACTGCAAAAATACAAATATAAACCAAAGGGCGTTCCGGCATTTCTCCTAACGCTCCAAACAGCGCCTGAATAACAAATGGAAAAAATAAAAACAATATAAGCTGGATATCATTTTTATGCGCGGTTTTCATCGCCCTTCCTCCTGTCGGTAATCATAAATACATTTAAATTTTACAACGATATTTAAACAAGGTCAACATATCTACAAAATACACAAGTAAAACAGGCGCCGCGCAGGATAAGAAACCCTAAATTCCCATCACCATCATCAAAACGGTCATGATGGCAATGCTGATGACAATTGAAACAGAACCAGCAAAACTCGCAAGGCCGGGATCGCCCTTCAGTTTTTCCGTAAAAGCGGGCGCAAGGGCGGAAACCGGAGCAAAAACCACAATGGCGAGCACCTGGCGGATTTGAAGTGAAAACGGGGTGCAGAAATAGAAGATTGCGGACAGGGCGCCCGCGGAGAGGTAACGGATGAAAAGGGTAATACCCACTGCCTTTAAATAGGACTTTTTGAGCTCGATTTTAAACATCATGCCGATCATCATCATGGCGGCAAAGCCGTTGGCCGCCGCAATGGTGGAGGAAAGGGTCACCACAGGCTCTGGAATCTTCACCTGAATGAGCGTCAGGATCAGCATCAGCAGATATGTAACAAAGGGCACCGAGGTAAAGAGGCGCTTGAAGATGGCTTTAATTCCCATCCGCTCCCCGTTCTCCCCGCCGATGGCGGCTGAGGCGATGGTATAACTCCCGCCGGAGCACATCAGGGAATTTCCAACATCGAACATACAGGTGGCGACCACCCCGAACGCACCGAAAAAATTCTGGACAAACGGCAGGGTAAACGACCCGATGTTGTAGCCCGGACAACACATCATATAAAACGCCCGCTCCTTTTTATCCTTCCGAAGCGAGGCGAGAAAGCCGAAAAAGATCATGACAAAATTGAGGCCGAAGCCGAGGACCGCCAGCAAAAACAGGGAATCGTCCCGTTCAAATTTCGCAAAGCTGGTGATCACCGCCGCCGGCAGGGTCACATTGACGGCGATGGTGGTCATCACCTTATAATCGTTCTGCCCAAAAACATGAAACCTTTTTAACAGATACCCTAATATGATAATAATGACGAAGGATCCTGCTTTCAACAATACCTGTTCCATGAATGTAATTTTCACACTCCTGTATGATTTAATACGTCTTTTAGTTCGTTAAGTTCATGAATTTCAAAAGTGGGGCAAGGCCCCTTATCTCTTTTGAGCCGCGCTGGATTGTACCAGCAGGTGTCTATCCCGGCGTTGACCCCTCCCTGAATGTCTGAGGTGAGCGAATCACCTACAATCAGCGCCTCCTGCCGCGAAAAAGGAATTCGTTCAAACACAGCGTCAAAAAAGGCGGCGTTGGGTTTTGGCGCGCCCAATTCTTCAGAGATGAAAACACCCCGCACCCACCGGCCAATCCCTGCATTGTGGATCCGGCTGTACTGCGTTTGTGCCGTTCCGTTTGTAACAATATAGAGCCTGTATGTTCCGCTGAGTTCTTGGCAGAGCTCGACCGCTCCCGGTATTGTTTGAGCCCCCTCTCCAAGCGCGACGCGGTAAAGCCGTTCCGCCTTAAGTCCGTCAGCCCGGCAATTCAAAGTCTTAAAAAGCCTTACAAACCTCTGGTCCCAGATCATCTGCTTGGTAATCTCCCCCCGCTCATGGGCGAGCCACAGTTCCCTGTTAATCGCAGAATATTGTGCCAGAACAGAGTCGTCGGCCGACAGGCCCAGTCTTTGAAACACCTTTTTGACCGATTCCCGCTCGTTTACCTGAAAATCGAGTAAAGTGTCGTCCGCGTCCAACAGCAATGCTTTATATTTTCCCATTTCGTCCCGCCTTTCCGCTGCCGTTCTATCACAATGTATGTCCCCTGCGGCGGGATCATGCTTTCATGGGCAAACGAAGCGCGGCCTTTTCCAGTCATTTCTGCGGCTGGCAGTTCGGGCAGAAGTAGACATTGCCGCCCAGGTACGCCTGCCGGACGAGCACTCCGCCGCATACGGGGCAAGGATTCTTCCATGTTTTCGCGGATAAAACCGTCCCGTAGCCGCCCGGGTTTCCATATAAATCTTTTTCCGTGTCCCGTCCGCCTTTCAGTGTCATTTCAGCCAGCGTTTCCTTAACGCTCCGGTAAAGGCTGCCCAGGCCGGCGCTGGTGATACCGCCCACCTTGTTCTTGGGATGGATACCCGCGCGGAAGAGGATATCCTGCAGCACGCCATTTCCAAGGCCCGGTATTCTCTGCTCCGTTGCCAGAAAACCCTTGGCGCTCATGGCGGGCTTCACCCCGGACAGAAGCCCCTCAAAATAGGCTTCTGTAAACTCCGCCGAAAGCGGGGACGGCTTTTCGCGCGCAATCATATAATACGGGTTATCGTCATTTGCTCCAGCACGAAAAGCGTAGAGCAGGCCGTACATTTGAACCGTTGCGGCTACGGAAGAACCGTCGTCAAACTCCAGCAGCAGCTGGTGTTTTTCCGGCCGCTTTTCCCCCGCAGGCAGGCAGCGCAGGTTCACACCATCCCCGAAAAGCAAACGTTTTTTTCCCGCGCTTATTTCAACCATTCCTCCGTTGGCCGCCGCGCCGTCAATCCGTGCACCGGAAAGGAACGCCGCATACTTTTCAGGCTGCCATAATAGAACGCAAACCCGTGCGGGCTATGCCCCGCTTCGGCCTTCATAATTGCCCTGCCGGTAAACCGTTCCGACAGCTGGCGGGCCAGGGTATTGCTCTCAGGTATTTCAAGCATAGTTCTTCCTCCTCAGTTTCCCGTTTTTTCCACACAGAATAAAATATGAGGCATATCCACGTTATAGTAATGCTTTACAAAGGTTCCAACCGGCTTCATACCGTTACGAAGCGCGACATTCTGCGAAGCAGTATTGCTGTCCCGGATAATGGAATAGACCCGGGGCTCGTTAAGCTCTTCAAAGGCGTAATTTTTGCAGGTAACCGCTGCCTCAGTCGCGTAGCCTTTGTGCCAGTGGCGCTTTTTAAACAGGTAGCCGATTTCCAACACTTGTTCCCCTTTAAAATCCTGCATGGTCAGCCCTGCCTGGCCAACCATTTCGCCGGTTTCTTTGAGCACCGCCGCCCAAAGCCCAAACCGGTGCCCATACTCCTCATAACGGGCTAGCTGCCTGTCAAGCCATTCTCGTACTTCCTCGTCACTGAAGGCGTGTTCATAAGCGTACATAACTTCTGCATCCTGTAATATTTCACACAGGTCATCCCAGTCGTTTTCCGTCATCTCCCGCAGGAGAAGATGCTGCGTCTCCAACATGGCAATTCCTCCTTTACAGTTTCAGCATCATAAGTGGGCTGCAAAATTCAAAGCCGAGGGCGGAATAAAGCGCTTCTCCCTCTTTTGAAGGATGAAGCAAAACACCATGGCACCCCCTCTTTTCCGCCTCCGCTTCCAGCAGCGATAAAATACGGGTAGCAATCCCCCGCCGCCGCCAACCGGGCTCTACAAAAACACTGGTAATATACGCGTTGATTCCCTCAGGATTATGAAATGAGGGAACACTGCGGTAAAAAAACACCGTTCCCTGCCCCACTGTTTTCCCCTCAGCTTCAGCTATTACGCAACGGCAGGTTTTCTCTGCAAGCGCATCTCTGAAATAACTGACAAGCAGCTGTTCTATTTTGGCAGGCTCTTGTGAAACAGAGTCACCGGAAACCGCCTTTAAAAAGGCAAGGCGCTGCTTTGCCAAATACAGTTCCTCCCCTTTTTCCGCAAAGCGGAACTTTACCATCTGCTATTCACCGCCGTTTAGTCAATCAAATATAATTCTGCTCTATACAGCAGATACTTTTTTGTACAAAAAGAAAAACGAGCGCCTTACACACCGGTAAAAAAATACACACTAAATATCTGCACATTTTGCCGCGTTCGAATACCATTTTTATTTTACCTGTAAACAGGAAAAAAGTCGAGTGTTTTGCTATAAAAAACAGCGTGTCCATCCATATTCCTCATCAAAAAAGCAGGCCCTCGCGGATAAGCTTACGCACTTTTTCGTTGTCATAATTGTGGATCCGGCACAGCCCCATGATATAGACGACCTTCTCTATATCGCCTGATGTTACAAGCGTTTTTCTAAGCAGAAGAGAAAGGCACTTTTTGGCTTATTGTGAGGATGAGTATGACAACGACAGAAACCAGAAGAAAAATTGTTTTCCACAATTATTCTTCTGGTTTCTCGTCTAAAAGCCACTCTTGCTTCGGCGCTCTGCCTGAAACCTTTCAGGTCTATTTCAGCTCGATTGCGGCTACTTTCGGAGAGAACTGCACCTTGGCAGGAACAACGCCCTTATCGTGGCGGCCTAAAATTTTCACCCAAAACAAGGTCAAAATAGTTGTCCTCAAAAAGCCAACCAAACGCGCCGCCGTCCCATGGTCAAGGCAGGTCTCGTTTCTGCCATTTTTTATACAGTCCATCAGCTTCACCTCTATTTTATATTCTAGAAAAGCAGGCTCATTTTTCCAGTAACACTCCCTAGAGGTACTGCCGCAACTGGATAATACCAAAATCACAAAACTCTTCTGTTCTTCCAATATCCCGGGGCGGGGCGGCCTTTTAAGTCACGCCATTCCAGGCATGCGTCGGTTGCGCGTACCTTCTTATTCCACCGCTCGCACCGCAGCAGCGTGATCCATTTCCCGCCGGATTTAATCCTTCCCGCTATCCTGCCTGCGTTTTTACAGGTTCCACAGATTTCCACTTTCATCACCAGTAGTAGGATATGCCGCAGAATTCGAATCATTCCGGTGTTCTTTCCGCGTTAGCGGTTTTTCCTTCTTTTTCGGGATATACTAATACAAAACAGCAAGGCGGTGAAAAAATGGCAAAAAAAGGAATGAAACGCCCTGAAGTGACCCATACCAAACCCAAAAATGAAGTAGATCCGGTGCCGGAACTCCAGGGAAAGGCAAAGCATTCTAAGGAAAAAGCAAAACCGATTGTTAAACCGTAAAACTGCGCCGTCCCTTTCCAAGGACGGCTTTTTACTGTCAGCATCTTTTTACAAAGTCATTTTGCCCGTTTTAGCCTCATAAGATGGGTTGGGGTGATGAAGATGCGAGCGTCAGACATTATATATGCCATGGAACTTTCAGGAATCGCGTACCATAACACTCAACCCATTTTTCCACAAGGGAGTATCAGTGTCATTAACGACCCTGATACCGACGTACAGTGTTACCTGCGCCGTACAGGATGCACACTTTTTATCACTTTCCGTGGTTCTAATTCCTGCCGGGACTGGCAAACCGATCTGGCTTTCTGCCAAAAGGCCGTTCCTTATGGTAACACCGCATCCAAAATAAGAGTACATACCGGATTTCTGGAATCCTATAAATCCCCTGCTGTTAGGGATGTCATCCATGCTATGGTTTCCAGGGATATTACGGAAATAAAGGTGTCCGGCCACTCGTTGGGAGCAGCGCTAGCAGTCTTATGCAGTATTGACTTGCAATACAACTTTCCCAGACGGGATATCGAAGTTCTGGTCTTCGGCTGTCCCCGGGTAGGAAACCGTGCGTTTCGGAATTCCTACAACAAACGAATTTTCAAAATGCTGCGGATTGAAAACGGAAATGACATCGTTACCAAAATTCCCCCTTCCATCATGGGATACCGGCACGTTGGGGAAAGCCTGCATATCGGTGGGCCGAGGCTTCCAGGTTTGTTTTCTCTTAAAAACCACATTCCGCAATCCTACTACAGCCGTATCATAAGCCGGTTTGGATAGTCAAAAGCAGAGCCGAATCCTCAAGTTGGATTCGGCTCTGCTCTTAATCAATTTTAAATATATTTATTTTGGCACCAGCGCCTTAGTCCTAAAAGACGAAATCTTCGCACGCATATCGTCTTGATTTGCCTTAATCATTTGAACGGCACGCGGCGGCGAAAGCCCTTGCCTGTAATAGAACCGCTTATAGCCAATCACATCAGAAGAACGGCCTGCAGTTAGATCTGAAAAATTATGAACCATTTCTTTCTGATAGGCGGGAAGAATATAAGTGTATTCCGGTCGATAGTGGCTTCCAACGGGAATTGCAGAACGGTTGTCAACAGCAACCTCCTGCCACTCGTATTCAGCAATGAAGGATGCGGTATGACCCATGAGCATCCAGAATATTACCACCATAAAAGTAATATCAAACAGCATTGCCTTTTCAAATAGGCTGAACACGCAGTACGCCACTAGAACTGCGACAAGGGCGGGAAATTCTTTTAGGTTCCCGCTCCGGTTGCGGCGAAGAAAATGAACAAGCCTTTTTCCAAACATCAGGATAAAGGCCATAAATACAGCCAGCCCCACAATACCGTTAGAAATCAGGATTGTCAAATACCCATTGTGGAGATCGTGGAATGCAAAGCCATCCACAATATACTTTTCGCCATACGGTATAATATTTCCTTTTCCTACCCCCAACAAGGGGAATTTCTCAAACAAAACCATGGATTTTTTCAGAGAATCAATGCGGCCGCTTGAAAGTTCATAATCCTCCAACCGTCCAATTTCAATATCCCGATCGTTGGACCCTTCTAGCTTATCGGCTCCGCTGGTCATTCCAATTCCAGTGAAAACCCTCATATTATCCGTGGCGTTAATCAATCCCGATACACCTGTCTGGCTGATGATGCGAAGGCCCAAACTGGAACCGGCAATTAAGCCACAGCAGAAAACAAGCGCTGCTCCGCGCGCGACTGTCTTTTTAGAGAAAGAACCGGCGTTTTTCTGGTAAAACCGGCAAAACAAATAAACACAGATATACACGACCGCAAATACAAGCGATGAGTTTGAATCAGACAGTAAAAGGCTAATGGTATTTGCCGCAAAACAGGAAATTATGATCCAAAGAGGGAGCACTCTTTTGCCATTTACAGCCAAGCGGTTCCTCTTCATCAAAATATGGCAGCAAGCCATTCCAGCTACCGAACAAAACGCCGCGAGATTGGGATTGGTATAAACACCGGTAAAACGGTTATCCATAATACCAAAAACATATCCCCCGAAATAGAAACGGCCAGTCGGCGCAAACAGTACAAACATAAGGCCCATAACAGCCAGTGCCGTAGAAAGATAGACAATAAGCTTTAAAGACCGATCTATCTCAGCGCGAACCTTTTGGCGGTCCGGCTCCGAATGCATTCCATAAAACAGAAAGAAACAAATCGCCGCGTGATAGAGCATAACAAAGTTCACGGCAAAATTACTGTCAATATTAATAAGGACAGTATAGAGCCCTGCAGCCAAAAAAACTGTCAGAACAGCAAGTTGTTTAACACAGCGAAAATTTTTGCGGACCAAAAACATATCGACCAAAATAACAAGGGACCAAAGAAAAATTAGAATATTTACTGCCACACCGGCAATATTCCAAAAACAAACGGAA
>CACXEO010000056.1 GCA_902766785.1 Oscillospiraceae bacterium
AAAATAAAAGTGAATAGATTGTAGACGTATTGTTAAATTTATAAACATATAAGTTGAAAATTATGGATAATATTTACAATTTGATACCTATTTATTGTAAAATGGTTAAAAAAACCGGGCGTAAATGTATTTTTGTAACCGGCATATATACATAGCGATATAAGAATAGAAAACCGTTCTAAAATAAGGGGGCGTAATCGGAGAAGATATTGTAAAATTTTCAAGTCAAGACCAGCAATGCCGCCCTTCGACTTTTGAGGAGAGAGCGGAAGCCAAAGGTTTTACGCTGGCAAGATTAATATGGCTTTTAACCTCTGGATGTTTTAGATTTGGCGTCCAAGTAGATTATCACGATTATCTGTGGTACTGCTGTTGCGTTAATCCAAGTTTGGTTCTGGCGTGGAATATTTCATGAGCAAATTTAGATTTAAGCGACATAGGAAATACCTCCCTTTAAAGGAAGAATATACCTGTTTTAATCGGAAAACCACTTTTTCTTGACTTGGGCCTTCATGCTTTCAGGGAGGAGGCAGGAATTATTGTACCTATATCTTCTCACTGAAGAAACCCTTTTTCTCCAGATATCGGCGTATATCATTCTTTCGGAATATCGGTTTCCGTCTTTTCCGGCGGAAAATGGAAAGAAATCAATTTTGTCTCCGATGTCTCCACCGATTATATTTTTATGAAAAACCTTGTTCAGGCCTGTAACGAAGAAAGACTTGATTCCATCCATCTTATGGATGTTATATTAGATTCAATATAATACCGTCAAAAATATTGCAATTATTCAGTGAAAGCATATTGAACCTGAACCATTAACGCAATTAAAGGCTGCGAATGGCCCTTCAGAGCCTCATTATTTTCCAGACCATTATCCGCCTTCCGCACGTCAAATGCCCCCTCACCTACACTTGTTTGATATTTTTACAATCGCGGACAATTTTTTGAAACTCCTAAGCCAAACCGGGTATACTAATTCTGAGGTGATTATCATGCAGAATTATGCAGAAGGTACCGATATACCGCTTGGGTTGGGCATGGCGCTCGCCCAGAACCTGACCGCAATGGAGAAATTCTCCGCCCTTTCCCATGAACAGCAGCAACAAATGATTGCACACGTACATGAGATCAATTCAAAAAAAGAAATGCGCAGCTATGTGCGTCAGTTTGCCGAAGGAAACATCACGTTTTAACCTAACCAAAAAGAAACGGACCGGAAATAATTCCGGTCCGTTTCTTTTTGGTTACACAGTCCTATGCTAAAGGAAGATTAGAAATCCACCTTTTCGCCGTAATAAATGCAGGTAAAGAGCTTTTCCATCTCTTCCTGGGTCGGGATTCTCGGGTTTGAACCCGTGCAAGCGTCACCGATTGCATTTTTAGCAATTTCCGGGAGTTTTTCTTTAAACTCCGCTTCGTTGATGCCAAATTCTTTCAGGGTTTTAGGAATTCCCATTCTCGAGTTGAAGTCGTCAATCCGGGCGCAGAGAGCATCAACCCCATCAAGACCAAGTGCGTTTGCAATATCCTCGTACCGTTTCGCAGCCCGCATATCCTTGGCGTTGTACTGGATAACGTACGGCAGATAGATAGCGTTCGCGCAGCCATGGGGAACATGGCCGGTGCTGAACGCGGCGCCTGTTTTATGCGCCATAGAGTGAACAATGCCAAGAAGAGCATTGGAGAACGCCATACCGGCAAGACACTGGGCATAGTGCATCTGTTCTCTTGCCTCATGGCATCCTTTATAGGATGCGGGCAGGTACTGGTTGACCATCTGGATCGCTTTGAGGGCGAGCGGGTCAGTAAATGGGGACGCGACGGTGGAAACATACGCTTCTACTGCATGAGTCAATGCGTCCATACCAGTGTGTGCAGTCAATTTTTCCGGCATCGTTTCAGCAAGGTCAGGGTCGACAATGGCAACGTCCGGGGTAATGTTAAAGTCAGCCAGCGGGTATTTGATCCCTTTTTCATAATCAGTGATAACCGAGAAAGCAGTTACTTCGGTCGCCGTACCAGAGGTAGATGGGATTGCACAGAAACGCGCTTTCTGCCGAAGGGTCGGGAAGCCGAACGGAACACAGAGCTGCTCAAAGGTGACGTCCGGATACTCATAGAAAGCCCACATCGCCTTTGCTGCATCAATCGGGGAGCCGCCGCCCACGGATACAATCCAATCCGGCTCAAACTCACGCATTACAGCCGCGCCTTTCATGACGGTCTCAACAGACGGGTCGGGTTCAACTCCCTCAAACAGGCGGACTTCCATTCCCGCTTCTTTCAAATAATCAGTGACTTTATCGAGAAAACCGAATTTTTTCATCGAGCCGCCGCCGACAACGACAATCGCCTTTTTCCCCTTTAAGTTTTTCAGTTCTTCAAGTGTACCCTTGCCAAAATAGATATCCCTTGGTAATGTAAAACGAGCCATAGTAAATCCTCCCTTAAGTGTTTGGTTATTCCTATTAACAAGATTTCCTCCGCCCGGGTCTTTTATACGAACTTGTCTGTTTTCTCGTTAAAAGTCCTGTACAGAGTCCGCCTTATTCTTTGTTAATATTTTATCATTGTTATTTTAAACCGGGTAATGTATAATAGATATAGTTTCCATTATTATTTGGAATAAGAGGGGATTATAGGATGAATACGCAGCATATGAAATATGTTGTCGAGGTTGAGAAAACCGGCTCAATCACCAAAGCCGCCCATAACCTCTACATGGGGCAGCCAAACCTCAGCAAAGCTATTAAGGAGCTGGAAAACGAATTGGGAATTGCGATTTTCAGGCGGACCGCCAAAGGGGTGGAGCCAACCCGCAAGGGAGCGGAATTCCTGACCTATGCCAAAACGATTCTGGCGCAGATTGACGAACTGGAATCACTCTACCGCCCGCACGGTTATAAAAGCGTTTCCCTGAATGTTTCAGCGCCCCGTGCAAGTTATATTTCCGCGGCTTTTTCAGACTTTTTAAACCGTTATGCCTCTGAGGAACATTTGAAAGTCAATTATCACGAAACCAGCGGTGCAGGCGCAATCAACGACGTTGCCGGCGGTGAATCGAGCCTTGGCATTGTCCGTTATCAGAACATATACGATCCGTATTTTTCGGGCCTGATCCGGGAAAACCGCCTGCGTTCAGAACCTCTTTGGGAGTTCAGGCTTTCGGTTCTTCTCTCTGAAAGCCACCCGCTCGCTTCTTACAAAGATATCCCTTACCATCTGCTCAGCCAGTGCACAGAAATTATTCACGGGGACGTACAGGCTCCTCCCCTTTCTTTCTCAAAAATACAAAAACAGGCCCGGCTGGATACACCGCATAAAACAATCGCCGTCTATGACCGTGGTATCCAGTTCGACCTGCTGGAACGGGTCAAAAACACCTTTATGTGGGTATCCCCTATGCCGGAGGAGGTTCTTGCTTCTAAACGGCTAGTGCTGCGGAGCTGTTCTTCCGTCAATTCCATTTACAAAGACGTATTTGTTTACGATCCCCGCCGCCCGCTTAATCGCCATGAGGCGTCATTTGTGGAGCACTTAAGGGACGTTGTGGAAAATGGGAATCTCTGCGGAAGATAAATTGAAAAAAATGTCCTTAAACCAAAGATGGCGCGGCCCCATTAGGCCGCGCCATCTTTGGTTGACTTATTCCCTGAACTTACAAACATCTATGTTCCCTTTCACACGGTATCCGCAAGGATATCACGTGAGCGAGATTTTTCATAATTTTCACTGAGAACGAAACGTTAATAAAAAGCAAATCGTTATTTTTTTCTCTTTGTAAAATATATCATTGCTATAACTATGATTACAACGATAATTACAGCTATTATTGGAACCCATTTTACTTTTCCCAAAACAAAAATTGCGGTTGGACCATCCGCTCCACCGATAATAGCAGTCGAACCGGCCTCGTGATTCGTACATCCGGCGAACAGTAAAATGATTGTCATCAGAAATCCAATTATCTTTTTCATTGATACATTCTCCCCCGCCCAATGAAATAAAATTTTGATTAATTAGAACAGTGTTCGGGAATCAACTGACCACTCGTTTAAATATTTTGTTACAGCACGTTGGCTTATTTCAGAGACCGTTTATTTACATAAAAGGTTTATTCACCCCAGCTGTAGTTTCAGGCCAGCAGACGGCTTCACTTCTACGGCTTCTGTGCAAGGTAGAGATCAATGGTATCGTAAACCTTCAAAACACCGCCCGCCTCCTCAATGGCAGCCCGGATTTCCCATTCAAACCGGGTTCTCACATTATCCGGCATGGCGCGGTGGTCGGAATAGGTATTCAGCAAGCAGACATAATCCCCAGCCCTGAACCGGCGAATCTGATGAAACTGCCGGAAAGCCGGTGCGGCGAATCCATACCGTTTCAAAACAGAAAGCGAACAGTACCGGTCTACTTCATCTTCTTTTGGCGGTTTTCCACCCGGGCGGTATTTTTCATAAAGCGCCTGAATACTCTGATGAAGCGGGTCATCGTCCCGTCCGACAAACGGCCGGTTCCAGAAAAGAGCCAGCGTTCCCCCGCGCTTCAGCAGGGAAAACGCTTTGGAATACCCGTCCTTTTCGGGAATCCAATGAAAAGCTGTGGCGGAGTAAATCAGGTCAAAGCTGTTATCCTCTGCCTCAAACATCTCAAAGGGCAGGTTGACAACCTGAAACCGCGGATACGCTTTAAATTTTTGCCGACAGTAATCCGCCAGACGCCCGCCGTACTCCACAGCTGTAACGGAACAGCCCGCCGCTAAAAATGGCTCCGTAGCCTGCCCGGTTCCAATTCCGACTTCCAACACGCGGCTGCCTGCTCCGGAGCCGGAATAACCAAACACTGCCGAAAAGAGCTCCGGGCAGTACCGGGGACGCCACCGGTCGTAGTTTTGAACGTCTTCGTTAAATAAAGCTTTTTTGTCCATACCGCAGCCCTTCCTTTCTCTGTAACCCAGACAAATATTGGATAAACTGCTATAACACAGTTCCAGCCTTTTAGAAAAAACGAGAAAGAGGGTTCCTCCTTTTTCAGGTTACATCTGCGCCTCGCAAAAGGCCCTGATATCGCTGAACACCTGGGGACGAATATCTTCATTGAGGATTTCATGCCGCTTTCCGGGGTAGAGCTTAAACGTGACATTTTCGTAGCCGCGCTCTTTTAAAAAGGCGACTGTCTGCCTGAATTTCTCCTCACTGATCAGGCAGGGGTCATCCCCGCCCGAAATAAAGTAAACCGGCAGTTTGGGATGGTGCAGTTCCCATCCTTTTTTGCTGTAGGTATTCTGCATCAGCTTATAAAGGTTGCGGAAACCGTTCGCCGTAAAAACAAAGCCACACTGCGGATCATCGTCGTACGCCTCCACCTCTTCATTCGAACTGGAAATCCAGGAATTTTCACTCTGTGTTTTCCCAAATTTCTTGTTAAACGAACCGAACGACAGTTTTTGCAGAAGTCCGCTGCGATGGTGCCCGCCCCGCAGGCCGCTTATTACTCCGGCAAGGGCACGCCCTATTCCTGCCAGCGGGTTGTAGCTTGGAGAGCCGCAGACGATCAAACCGTCCAGCTCTCCGTCATACCGTTTCAGGTAAGAGCGTACCGCCATAGAGCCCATGCTGTGCCCAAACAGGAAAAACGGAAGGCCGGAAAACCTCTTTTTCGCATAAAGGGTAACCTGGTGCAGGTCCTCTACCAGCGATTCCGCCCCGTTCCGGTAAAAATGCCCATAATCTTCCTGGGAACGGATACTTTCCCCATGCCCTCTGTGGTCGTGGATCACGCAGGCAAACCCATTTTGGCTAAGGTACTCCATCAAAGCCCGGTACCGCCCCTTATGCTCGCTCATCCCATGGGAAATCTGAAAAACGGCTTTAACGGTTTCCTCCTCCGGCAGGGCAACCCAAACCGCAAGCGGAAGCGCATCCTGTGCCGAAGGGAGTTTGATTTCTTCAATTTTCATTTTCACAGCCTCCTAGTCTAAACAGACAGTGACGCTGGAAGCCGCGGTCATCGGCACCCAGCTTTTCGTTTTCCACGTTAGTTCCAACTACGGCATCAGCACTTATTAGGTTGTGTAGCGCTTTGTTTTCCGTATCTCTTCCATCTTCATTTTATGCGAAACAGAACACCCCACCCCAAAATTGGAAAATCCAGCTGCACGATTCCGCGTAAAATTGGATCCCGCTATCACCCCGACGAAAACAATGAATACCCCGTAATTCTTCGTCCCCCCGTACAAAGGGCTTTTATAAACAGGAAACGGTATTTTTTAGTATAACACACCGTATCCCGACTTTCTACCCCTATTCCCGCAGCCCCTGGAATCCCACAGGATGGGACGGATGATCGTTTTCCGGGTCCAGTCGGGAAAGGGTTGTGTCGGTATACATGATTCCCCGCTGGACGCTCGTTCTCCCGTAGCGTTCCCGCAGCCCTTCTACCGCCCGTTCCAACTGGTCCTGCCGCTGCATGTTCCGTTCTTCCGGCAGAAGGGATAACTGGACATGCTCCTGCACTGAAAGGCCTGAAACGCGCACTCCAAGGCTTCGGAGCGGCTTTGTAACCCTTGCTTCATGGTAGAGGGAGAATGATTTTTGGAACAGGTCTTCCGCATTGGCTGAAGGCAATAACAGCCCTCCCTGGCGCTCGTATCCAAATAGGTCGCAGTCCCGCAGATAAAGCTGAACTGTGGTACAGACAAAATCGTGTTTCCGCAGCCGGGCGGCCACGCTTTCACAAAGGAGATAAAGGGTAATTTTCACTTCTACTTCCCGCGTGAGGTCGCGGGGTGTGGTGGTGCTGTTCCCAATGCTCTTGATCTGGCGTTCCGCCCCAATTTCAGAAACCGGCGAAAGGTCTCGCCCATTCGCAAAATTCCACAAAGTAACGCCGCTTTTCCCAAGGATATACCGCAGGAACTCAACTCGGGAAACGGCAAGATCCCCAATGGTAAAAATCCCATATTTTGCAAGCTTGTTCCGGGTGGCGCGCCCCACGTACAACAACTCGCTTACCGGCAGCGGCCAAATTCGCTCCTTCACATCCTCCCTGTCAATTTGCGTGACAGCGTCCGGCTTTTTCAGGTCGCTCCCAAGCTTTGCAAAAATTTTATTGAAGCTGACCCCCACTGAAACAGTTACGCCGAGTTCGGTGCGAACCTTCTTCCTTATTTCCTCGGCAATTGTCTTTCCTTCCCCAAAAAGGCGGGTACTACCCGAAACATCAAGCCAGCACTCGTCCAAACCAAAGCTTTCCACCTGGTCGGTGTATTCAGAATAAATTTCCTTTGCCATTCTGGAATAATCGGTGTAAAGGTCATAATGCGGTTCGGCAAAGACGAGTTCGGGGCATTTCTGAACCGCCTGCCAGATCGGCTCCCCCGTTTTCACGCCGAAACGTTTCGCTTCTTCATTTTTGGCTAAAATAATCCCATGCCGAAGTTCCGGGTTTCCGCAGACCGCCATTGGACGGCCCCGGAACTCCGGATGGTATCGGCATTCAACCGACGCATAAAAGTTATTCATATCCGAATGTAGAATTACCCGTTCAGACGGCATTTTTTCACCCCACTCAAAAAAGAACAAACGTTCTTTATATAGTTTACCCTTTTTATCATCAGGATTCAAGCGGAAAATTCCGTCATAAAAATTTCTTTTTCGGTCTATAGGCTTATTTTTCTCAGTATAGAGATTGAAAATGTCGATAAAAAGCAGCAGACATAGCGAATTTTTGCGCCACGTACCTGCTGCTTTTCAATATGGGGTTACCCCATAGCTTAAGGTTTTACTTGCGCTATGGGATAACCCCATATTTGCGTAACTCTATTTATCTTCTAAAAATGGAGAATACATCATGATTGCAGAATTTTCCACCGCCAGCACTTCTTCAACAAGTTCTCCCTGCATATTAAATACCTGCTGATATATTTCATTATGGCGGCTGTATCCGCCCCAGTATTCGCCCTTCATTTCGTGATTCTTTTCAATTATTTCGTAGCGGTATACAGGCGGTGAAGACGCTCTCCATTCTCCCTCAAGATACTCTTTTCCAACTGAAACGATAAGCTGGAAAGTGTCCCGCGTATCGTTCCGAATCATCAGATCACCATGCGGATAATAGCAGGTCGCTCCACTCCCAAAGGGCTGGGTTCTGTTGGAATCCGGAAAAACGTCGTAACCATGCCGATGGCGTTCAACGACTGTCAGCGGAGTGTGCAGGGTCATCCAGTAAATCAGGTTTGACAGCTGGCAAAGACCGCCACCCGTGCCGGATTGGAGCATGCCGTTGCGCAGAATCATGCCGTCGAGATACCCTTTGCGTTTTGTCGGCTTTCCGATTAACCTCCAGTAGCTAAACACTTCTCCCGGCCGGATAATGACATGATCCAGTTTTTCGGCTGCAATTTTTAAATTGACCACCTTATTTTCCTGCATCCACATATCAACGTCCTTCAGCTTCCGAAGCAAGATGGTCTGATGTGAGAAAAGGGAGTATGGCAGCAATTCTTTTTGAACAGTTCGCGCAAATATCTTTCGATTTTTGATCCACAGCAGTTTCCTTAAAGTACCGTAATATGTCACGCCAAGTTTCCGTCTTATATTAGAACGATAAATTGGTTTCTCAATACGCCGCATTACTGCTTCCCTCCAAACTTACCGCTTGTATATTCCCGCTGCTGCCGTTTTACACAGCGTCTGCCCTTTCTGCGTACGGACGCTTGTCTGTAGCATCTTTGCAAAAAACGCCCGGCATTAATACCGGGCGTTCTCTCAAATTCGCGTAAAAACGGCGGATGTATCATCCGCAACAGAGACTAATCGACGATGAACGGCTTAATTTCCGCAAAAAACGCGTCGATGTTGTCGCTATGGGCTTCCAGTTTAATCGGTTTAGAGAGATCCAGGCTGAAAATACCCATGATGGATTTTGCATCAATTGCATACCGCCCGGAGACGAGGTCCACGTCAAAGTCATACTTGGTAACAATGTTCACAAAGTTTTTTACGTCATTAATCGTCGCTAACATAACCGTAACACTTTTCATATTGGTTCCTCCTTGAGATATAGTTATTATAGGAATATTACCCATATTTAGACTATAACAGCATAAATCTTTTTAGTCAACTGCTAATTGTAAAGTTCAGCGAAATAAATTATAATAAAGATGTAAGTTTGTAACATATTTAGAAAAACTGCCAATATTTTTCACAGGGGATTTTCAAAGAATGCGAATTGCGTTTTACACGCTGGGGTGCAAGGTCAATCAGTACGAGACCGAATTGCTTTCCGGCCTTTTTCATAGTGAGGGGTTTGATATAGTGTCCCACATGGATGAAGCGGATGTCTATGTAGTAAATTCCTGCACCGTTACCGCTTCTGGGGATTCCAAAACCCGCAAGGCGCTTCACCGCCTCAGGCGGGAACATCCCGGCGCCCTGATTGCGCTGACCGGCTGTTTTCCGCAGGCTTTTCCAGAGGCGGCAGAACAGCTTCCGGAAGCGGACGTCATCACTGGCTCCAAAAGCCGCCACGCGCTGGTCGGAGCAGTTAAACGCGCTCTTTCGACCGGGGAGCGGGTCATTGAAATTACGCCGCATACCAAAGACGAAGTGTTTGAGGAAATGAATATTTCCTCCTTTGCGGAACGAACCCGTGCCTTTGTCAAAATTCAGGACGGCTGCGAGCGCTACTGTTCCTACTGCATTATCCCGAAAGCGCGGGGATTCATCCGTTCCAAGCCTTTGGATTCATTAAAAAAAGAGCTTTTCTCCCTCGCGGAGAATGGTTATTTGGAAATTGTATTGGTGGGGATTAATCTCTCATCATATGGAAAAGATTTGGGGCTGCGGCTGATCGACGCGATAGAAGCCGCCTGTTCGGTCAAGGGGATCGAACGGGTGCGGCTGGGTTCCCTGGAGCCGGAGCTTTTATCAGACGAAGACATCCTGCGGATGTCCCGCCAGCCGAAGCTCTGCCCACAGTTTCACCTCTCCCTCCAGAGCGGCTGTGACGAAACCCTACGGCGGATGAACCGCCATTATGATACGGCGGAATACCGCCGGATTGTGGACAGGTTTCGGGAATGCTTTCCCGGTTGTGCTGTTACAACCGATATCATGGTAGGCTTCCCCGGCGAAACTGAAGAGGAATTCGAGCAGTCCCTTGCGTTTGTGCGTTCCATCCGGTTTGCCAAAGCGCACGTTTTCGCCTACTCCGTCCGTGAGGGTACGCGGGCTGCCGTCATGGATAGCCAGCTTCCAAATGCCGTTAAGGAAGAACGGAGCCGGCGGATGATCAAAATAACCGGCGAAACCGCAGCTGCTTTCTTGAAAGAACAGGTCGGACAAACCGTACCCGTCCTGTTCGAATCCCGTCAAAACGGACTTGGGCTCCATGGGTACGCTCCCAACTACTCCCCGGTTGCCGTCAAAACGGACTTGCCCCTTACAGGGGAAATCCGGGCAGTACATATTATAAACGCCACCGAGGGCCTATGCACCGGTGAACTCATATAAACATCCCGGAATGAAAGCTTTTTCAAACAGAGAAGTGGAGGAGCGTACGAAGACCTTTTCATGCAATTCTCCACGGGGCGGTGCGTTGGCTTGGCTTATCCCCGCCTCAATGCACACAACATCTTATCATTCCTCTGCTTCGCGTGATAAGATGTACACTCCTTTTTACAATTTATGCCGACGCGAAGCGGCAGAATGGATGGTTTTATGTCAGTTTTTCGTATCTACGTCGAGAAAAAGAAACCGTTTGCAGTTGAGGCCAAGGGCCTGCTTTCCGACATCAAAACCGCGTTGCAGCTGGACGGGCTGACCGGACTGCGAATCATCAACCGGTACGATGTTGAAGGGATTTCCCAGCAGGATTTCAAGCTTGCCACCCCAACCATTTTCTCCGAGCCGCCGGTAGACAACATTTCTTATGACCTCCCCAAGTTCCGAAAAGAGCGGGTCTTTGCCGCAGAATACCTGCCGGGCCAGTTTGACCAGCGGGCCGATTCCTGCGAGCAGTGCATTCAGCTTCTGACCCAGGGCGAACGCCCTCGGGTGCGCAGCGCCAAAATTTATGTTTTGGAAGGTGAGCTGAGCGGAGAGCAGTTTGAACAGGTCAAGTCATATATCATCAACCCGGTTGAAAGCCGCGAGGCTTCTCTCGCCCTTTATGACACGCTGGACGTCAAATACAAAATTCCGACCAAAGTGGAAACTTTGAACGGCTTTATCGCTCTGGATGAAGCCGGCCTGTCCGCCTTTATTGAGAATTACGCACTGGCAATGGATCTTGACGACATTAAATTCTGCCAGCAATATTTTAAAGAAACTGAAAAACGCGACCCGACCATTACTGAAATCCGGATGATCGACACCTACTGGTCCGACCATTGCCGGCACACCACCTTCCTCACCAATATCGACAAAGTCACCATCCATTCGGATTATATCAAGGACACGTTTGAAGATTATGTCCTCACCCGGAATGAGCTTTATAAAGGCCGTACCGATAAACCGATGACCCTGATGGATCTTGCAACCATCGCGGCGAAGCGGCTTAAAAAAGAAGGGCTGCTCAACGACCTGGATGAGTCGGAGGAAATCAACGCCTGTTCGGTACATATCGACGTAGAAGTAAACGGCGAAACCGAAAAGTGGCTTTTGATGTTTAAAAATGAAACCCATAACCATCCAACTGAGATTGAGCCGTTCGGCGGCGCGGCAACCTGCCTTGGGGGCGCAATCCGCGACCCACTTTCCGGACGCTCCTATGTTTACCAGGCAATGCGGGTCACCGGTGCCTCCAACCCGCTTGTGCCGGTAGAGGAAACCATTCCCGGCAAACTGCCGCAGAGAAAAATCACTGTCGGTGCAGCCCAGGGCTACAGTTCCTACGGCAATCAGATTGGCCTTGCAACCGGTCAGGTATCGGAAGTCTACCATCCCGGCTACATGGCAAAGCGGCTTGAAATCGGCGCAGTCGTCGGTGCAGCGCCGGTTGAGAATGTTGTACGTGAACGTCCCACGGCGTCCGACGTCATTATCCTTCTCGGCGGAAAAACCGGGCGGGACGGCTGCGGCGGCGCAACCGGTTCCTCTAAATCACACACGCTCGAGTCGCTTGAAAACTGCGGTGCTGAGGTTCAGAAAGGCAATCCACCGGAAGAGCGCAAGCTTCAGCGGCTCTTCCGCAACCCGAAAGCAACCAGGCTGATCAAGCGCTGCAACGATTTTGGTGCGGGCGGCGTTTCAGTCGCAATCGGCGAGCTGGCAGATGGGCTTTTGATTGACCTTGACGCCGTTCCCAAAAAATATAACGGCCTTGACGGCACCGAACTTGCCATTTCCGAATCTCAGGAGCGTATGGCGGTCGTTGTTGCCAAAGAGGATGCGGACGCATTCATTGCGCTCGCCTCTGAGGAAAACCTCCTTGCTACCAGGGTTGCAGTTGTCACTGATGAGCCGCGCCTGCGGATGAACTGGAACGGCAATATGATTGTCGACCTCTCCCGCGAGTTTCTCAATTCCAACGGTGCCGCAAAGCACACCGACATTGAAATTGAGGAGCCTGTCTTAAAGCCGGTTCACACCTATACCAATACCCCGGAAAGCTGGAAACAGCTTCTGGCCGAGCTAAACGTCTGCTCCCAGAAAGGGCTTGTAGAACGTTTTGACTCCACCATTGGCGCTTCCACCGTTTTAATGCCCTACGGCGGCATCTTGCAGACCACGCCCTCTCAGGCAATGGCGGCAAAAATTCCCGTTCTGCACGGCGAAACCAACACTTCTTCCCTGATGGGCTGGGGCTTTAACCCCGACCTGAGCGCACAGAGCCCGTACCACGGCGCAGTCTATGCGGTTGTCGAATCGGTCGCTAAAGTTGTTGCGGCGGGCGGTTCCAGAAAACAGTGCTGGCTGACGTTCCAGGAATATTTTGAACGGACTAAAAACACCCCGGTCCGCTGGGGCAAGCCTCTTTCCGCCCTGCTCGGCGCCTATCTTGCCCAGACACAGCTCGGCATCGGCGCAATCGGCGGGAAAGACTCGATGTCCGGTTCTTTTGAAGAGATTGACGTTCCTCCCACCCTTGTTTCCTTTGCCGTTTCAGTGGCGGATGCCGAAACCGTTCTTTCTCCTGAGTTTAAACAGGCCGGCAACCAGGTTGTATTAATCCTGCCGGAGTATGACAAAAATGGCCTGCCAAGTTTTGAAAGCGTTAAACAGGTTTTTGACACCGTAGAAGAGTTGGTTCGCAGCGGAAAGGCAAAATCGGCATGGGCACTCGGCTACGGCGGCGTTGCGGAAGGCATTACGAAAATGTGCTTTGGCAACCACCTTGGTTTCCACTTTACCTCCGCTCTTTCCGACGAACTTCTTTTTAACCCGGTTTACGGCGGTTTTATCCTTGAACTCAACGGTGATTATCATCCGGCCGGTGAATTGCGCGTACTCGGTGTGATTTCACCCGAACCGGATATCCGGCTTGACAGTGAGCGTACCGTTCAGGTCGACGAGCTCTCACAGTTGACCGAAGCTGTAATGGAACCTGTATTCCCGTTAAACATCAAAACAGAGGACGGCCCGGTTGAAGCGTTTGAATACCAGTCTGCCGAACGGGTCGCCCCGGCGGTCAAAGCCGCAAAACCGAAAGTGCTGATTCCGGTTTTCCCCGGCACAAACTGCGAATACGATACGGCACGTGCCTTTGAAAAGGCAGGAGCCGAACCTGAAATTTTTGTTATCCGTAACCTTTCCAGCAGCCAAATCCAGGAGTCTCTGGACGTCTTTGTAGGCAAAGTAAACGAGTCGCAGATTATTATGATCCCGGGCGGTTTTTCCGGCGGCGACGAACCGGAAGGCTCCGCTAAATTTATTACCAGCTTCTTCCGCAACCCGCGGCTGAAGGACGCCGTCCATGAACTCCTCAAGCAGCGTGACGGCCTGATGCTGGGTATCTGTAACGGTTTCCAGGCACTGGTAAAGCTCGGCCTCGTCCCTTACGGGGAAATTGTAGACCTCACTGAAAACTCCCCCACCCTGACCTTCAACTCAATCGGCCGTCACCAGTCTATGATGGTCAATACGCGGATTTGTTCCAATAAGTCCCCGTGGCTGATGCACACCCGCGTGGGGGATGTCCACAGCATTGCCATTTCACACGGCGAGGGACGCTTTGTAGCAGACGAGGCATTAATCCGTTCTATGGCCGAAAACGGACAGATTGCCACACAGTATATCGACTTGGAAGGCAAACCGACCCAAAATATCCGCTTCAATCCCAATTCTTCCGTTTATTCAATTGAAGGCATTACCTCTCCAGATGGACGAATTCTTGGAAAAATGGGCCACAGCGAACGGATGGGAACATATGTCTGCAAAAATGTACCCGGTGTGAAAGATCAGTTAATTTTTAAAGCAGGGGTAGATTATTTCGCATAATAAGTGTATGATAATGAAGTATGCCGTATTATTTATGCAGCCTGCTTTATGCCTTAAACAGAGGTGCAGCCTGCACCTCTGTTTTTCTGTTCTTACAAGCCGTTAACCATACTGAATGTAAAACCGCTTTGGCGGATTCTGACATACTTTAAGGAGGAACCCCCTTGTCAAAGCTGATAGAAAAAATAGAGAACACTTCCAAAAAAGACAAGATCAAATTTGCTGTATTGGCCGGTTTTATCCTGTTGACCTTGGTGGTTGCCATCCTTTTACTCCCTAATATCATTGCCCTGAAAGACCAGGCGGCCAGGGACCAGCTGAAAGATCAAATTCTGTCGTTTGGTATTTGGGGCTGGCTGGTCTTTGCAGCGATTCAGCTTTTTCAAATCATATTTGCAGTTATCCCCGGCGAACCAATTGAAGTAATCGGCGGTGTTCTGTATGGCCCTTGGGGCGGGCTGCTGGCCTGTCAGCTTGGGGCGCTGGCGGGAACGGTTCTTGTTTATTACTTAGTTAAAAGCCTGGGTTATTCCTTTATCAACAGTATGGTCAATATAAAAGACCCGAATCGATTTAAATTTCTCCATAACAAAAAGAAATTAAACCTGATTGTTTTCGTTCTCTTTTTTATTCCGGGAACTCCAAAAGACGTCCTGACCTATCTGATCCCACTGACAGAAATTAGGCCGCTCCAATATTTTGTTATTACAACAATTGCGCGGATTCCGTCGATTATCACTTCCACTTTCGCGGGTTCAGCAATTGACAACGGCCAGTGGACACAGATGATTCTTATTTTTACCATCACCGGTGCTGTGGCGGTTCTTGGAATTATATTTAACGACAAAATTATAGCCTTTTTTTCTAGGTCCAAGCACAAGAAGGACAGAGTCCCCGAAAAGCCGGATAATACAACGAAATAACAGTCAAAAAAACACCCCCCTGGGTGCGATTTTTACAAACTGAATTATAATAATTCCACCTTATTATTGTAACACACCCTATTTTTTTCCTCGACGTTATATCAAAAAGCAACAGCAAATTCCGCGTATATTTGACCTTCACACCAATACGGTCAGTAGCCAGTATTTTTTATTTCGGCTATTACCGACTCGTGCTTTTACTCAATTTATATAAATAATTCATCCCCGTTCAATTCTTTTTATGCATTAAGTAGTAAAACCCTCTGCATTTTCCGGCCTGTTATCCATTTTGCGGCAACCAATAAAAAACTGACCTTACCGCAGGCTCTTGGCAATTTAGCGCTTTCAAGCTATAATAGTACCAATAAGGACGAAAAAAGACGAATATCGTATTTTGCATTTTTCTTCCCCATGGTTTATGTTCTTTTTAAAAGGTATTTAAACGACGACAGTGTGAGGAGATGCAAAGTATGGTGGAATTTTCGTCCTATCGAAGAGATTTTTCCGAATTGCCTGGGCTTCAGGAAGCCAAAACGCTCTGTTATATTTTGTAGTCCCGGCAAACAAAAGGCTCGACCCGCTATGGAATTCATGTAATGGAAACCTGTCAGTCGGGTGTCATTTGCGAAAAAACACATTTCTTTACCTGCTACAGAATACAGGCAGAGCAGCTACTGACATATTTATATGAGAATGCCGTTCCCGCCGCGCAATGTATTTCCGTCATATCTGACGCTTGCGCAGCAATCAAATGGGAGGATAAAGATGATACCGGCCCCAATTCAATTGTTAATTGTGGATGACAACCTGGAAACCTGTGATATTCTGGAAAATTATTTCTCTCTAACCCAGGAAATAAACGTATGCGGTATTGCCCACGATGGGGACGAAGCGCTCTTCCGCATTGCACGGTGCCAGCCGGACGTCCTGCTCCTCGACCTTATTATGCCCAAGGTAGATGGCCTGGCCGTCCTAGAACGGCTGAGCCGAATTCCACTTCTTAAACGCCCTAAAGTTATTGTTACCTCTGCGGTCGGGCAAGAAAGTTTTACCAGTACCGCCTTGGCCCTGGGCGCCGATTATTATATGATAAAGCCCTATGATCTATCCGATCTGTATTCACGTATTTGCACCGCTGTGGCAGTAGCGCCCGAAAAATTATCACAGGCAAGTCTTTTCCCAAAAGGAAACGGCCTTGAACTACAGGTTTCACGTTCACTGCTGGAACTGGGGCTTCCTCCACATATGCTGGGATACCGTTATTGTTCTACAGCCGTCCTCCTTCTTTTAAATAAAGACAGGCCTCAGTCAATTGTTAAAGACGTTTATGCAAAGGTTGCCAAAGAGTTTACCACGACCCCGGAATGTGTGGAAGGGGCAATCCGCAAAGCAATCCGCAGGGCATGGGACGCGAAACGGGAAGAAATCCGGATGCTGACCGGAAACATACAAGAAATGCCCCCTTCCAACGGGCGGTTTTTGACCAATCTGGCGCAGCATGTCCGGTTGGATTCAGAGAATGGGGATGACGTCTTTGCCATTTGACGGCAGTATATTTTCACAGTTGAACCTACACCCCAGAGAAATATTTAACCAAATACAACAGGATGACCGTTCCGGCATCTGGCTTTATAATTGCGGTACCAAGGAATATTGGTGGTCAAACCAAACATATCGGATTTATGGTTTGAAGCGGGGTACCGAGCGAATTCCAGATCTGTTCATAAGGCAGGTCTGTAAAAAAGATGCCGAACAGGCCAAAGCTGCTTTTTTCGCCGTTTTGGCTGGAAAACCTTACCGTTTTATCCACCAGATTGAAATTAACGGAGTTGTCAAATGGCTGGAACAAAGCGGCCGTATGTATCTGGGGGAAAAAACTCCCCGCCTTATGTCCTGGGCACTGTGCGGGATATCACAAAAATTAAGCTGCTACAAGAAAAACGCAAGTCCGAACAGGCAAATTTAAACGCTATTGCCGAATATCTCGCCCAAACAACCAATGCGGCCGGTTTGTCCGAAATCGCAACTATTTTAAAAGATACAATCCATAGGCAGATTAATGCGCTGATTGTATCTGTTTTCATCCGCCAAGATGAACGGATATCCCGGGTAGTGCCGATGGGAACCGACCTTGTACAGTCCTTCTTTTTTCAGGATATCCGCGAATTTATCGGCTATAAAGCCATTGAACTGGGTCGGCGGCAGGAATGCAGCACAGATGATTATCCTAATTGCCTTGGTAAGGAATTATTGGAAGACTTGGGTGCGAGACATGTTACAGCACTTCCGCTCAAACACAGGGAAGCCGTAATTGGCTCTCTTTCTGTTGTTACAGGGCGGCCGGGTGGCCTGAACCATGAGGAAAATGAATTCGTTTGTACAATTTGCGGCTATCTTGCTAATCAGATTAACAATGCACTTCAATATGAACATCTCAAACAGGAGCTGGAACTTCGTAAACGACTGGAATCGGATCGGGACGTTATTTTTAACGAAAGCGTGGACTTTATTTCAATTATTGACGACAACGGCTGTTTTGCCCAAATCAATCCGGCCTTTGCAAACCGGCTCGGCTTCACGCCGGAAAATCTTGTAGGGCGTTCCGTGTTTGATTTTATCCACCCGGAAGACCGTTCATACGCCCGAAGGGTTTTTAATGACCTGCCAAAAACCGGCGTATTTCACGGGTTCCGTAACCGGTTCCTCTGTAAAAACAGCGAAACCGGCTATCTTGAAAATAACCTGAAATACATGGCGGAAAGCGGTAAGACCATTGCCATTGCACGGGACCTTACGGGCCAAAAAGAAATGGAAGACCGCAATCTTCTTTTAGAGCAAAAAGTGGCTTTTGAACGCAGTAAAAGCGAATTTTTTGCGGGTCTTTCCCACGAATTCAAAACGCCTTTGAATATCATCCTGTCTTCTCTGGACTTGATCCGCCTTAAAAGCTGCAAAGAAAACGAACGGCGTTTTCAAAACGAATACGAAAAATTTTTCAATTACGCCTACCAAAACTGTTATAAGCTTCTCCGTCTTTCCTCAAACTTATTGGACTCCAGCAAAATGGAAAACGGGTTTTACCGCCTACACTTTACGAAAACCAGAATTTACGACCTGCTGCAAAGGGTTGTGGACGCTGCTGCTATTTATGCAAACGCCAAAAAAGTCAAATTGTTTTTCCATTCCCAAACGGATAAAATGACCTGGCTAGCTTGTGATGAAGACGCTGTAGAACGTATTTTACTCAATTTACTTTCAAATTCTATTAAAAACAATCGCGAAGACGGTACGGTTTTTGTGACTCTGGAAGAACAACCAGACTGCTTTCTCATAAGAGTAGCTGATAACGGCTCCGGAATTCCAAAAGAAGATCTCCTTCAAATATTCGATAAATTTACAACCAGCCAAAGCACAGTATCCGGCCACCGGGAAGGAAGCGGGATTGGATTGTCTCTTGTTAAACTATTAACAGAACTGCACGGTGGCATAGTATCTGCAGAAAGCGAATTAGGGGTCGGAAGCAGGTTTTCTTTTACCCTTTCAAAACATCTTCAAATTACCGGGAAGCCTGGTCAATTATCAAGTGAAAGCATTTCGGCCCTTGCTCGGCTTGAACTTGCGGATGTCACATAAAATGAATTGGGTTAACAAAATGGCCGCGCAGCTAAGTGCCCGCCCTGAAAACATCATTACCAAACGGACTGCGTTGCTTGCTTTAATGGTTTTATCATTCACTCCAAATCCGGTGTTTCATCTAATCATCAATATACATCATAAAAAGCACCTCTAACGAGGTGCTTTTTGGAGCGGGTTACGAGGCTCGAACTCGCTATTTCACCCCACCAAGGCTCCGCCTTCGCGGGGACCCCGCACCTCCCGTCTCAATAACGGTGGAGGCAGCGAGTTTTAATTTGTGATTAATTCCGTGTAAAAAAGAAAGCACCTCTAACGAGGTGCTTTTTGGAGCGGGTTACGAGGCTCGAACTCGCTACCTCCACCTTGGCAAGGTGGCGCTCTACCAGATGAGCTAAACCCGCATAAATTGGTGCCTCCGGACGGAATCGAACCATCGACACGAGGATTTTCAGTCCTCTGCTCTACCGACTGAGCTACAGAGGCAAACATGGTGGGAACAACAGGGCTCGAACCTGTGACCCTCTGCTTGTAAGGCAGATGCTCTCCCAGCTGAGCTATGCTCCCCAATGGTCTGATTCACATCAGCGACGAGATATATTTTACAAGATTTTTCTCTAATTGTCAAGACAAAAATTTATTTCTCAACAGATTTCTTTTTAGACCACATAATTTTGATAAATCTACTTTCTCCTGTCGGCATATACATGCAAATTATCTTGTTAAAAATTATACAGAATAGAAATTTCTTCTTTACTTTTCAAACTCTTTTCATAGATAATCATGAAAATAACAAAAAACTAATGTATTTTTTAAGGAATATGATATAATATTGAAGATACCGTTTTTTAACCACAAATATTCCTGAAGAAAAAGGGAGTTGCCTGCGTGAAGAAAAAAATAAACATTGTCATCGTGGCAGTGTCAATAGTAGCGTTGTTCGCTTATGTCATTTTGGTAGATGGGATCGACAATATTTTGAATATTTGGAGCTCCTCCAACAAGTGGTGGTTGTTCTGCGGCCTTTTAGCCATGGTTATCTACTGGTTGATCGAAGCCGGTATCTTGCACGGAATTACAAAATCTTACCACCCCCCGCAAAAGTTTAAGCAAACGCTCCGGGTTTCTATGATCGGCCAGCTTTTTAACTGTATTACCCCTTTTGCAAGCGGCGGACAGCCAATTCAGGCATATGAAATGGCCAAAAGCGGCGTACCGGTAGGGGTGGCGACCTGTTCCCTGCTGTTAAAGTTTATTGTATTTCAGACGGCACTTACCCTTTCTTCCATTGTCGTTCTGATTGTAAAATTCAATGAATTTGTCCAGATCAGTGGGTTTGTTTACCTTGTTTTCGTCGGTTTTATCATCAACTTCGGCGTTCTCGCATTTTTGTTCTGCATCGGTTTCTTCAAAGGCTTTACTGTTAAGATGGTTACCGGGTTTATCAAATTTTGCGGAAAGCTCCATATTTTTAAAAATATTGACCAAAAGCTGGAACACGCTCTGATAGAAGTAAACGAATTCTATGAAGGGTTTCAGAAAATTAAGCAGAACAAGAAAATGTTTGCTATCAATGTTTTGGCATCGGTCGTTCAGGTTGTAGTCTACAGTGCTATCCCCTATTTTATTTACTGTGCGTTCGGGAATTCAAGCGAATCGATTTTAACCGTGGTATCCGCCCAGATTTTTGTCGCAATGATCACCGCATTTGTTCCGCTCCCTGGTGCAATCGGCGGTGCAGAAGTGAGCTTTTTCATGTTCTTTCAAATGTTTTTCCCCTCAAATCAGCTCAATATGGCAATTCTACTGTGGCGGCTGTTCACTTTCTATCTGCCAATTATAGTAGGGCTTATGTTTTATCTTCGAAAAAGGATTCCCGACGACCCTTCCCCCAAAAATGAACCCACGCAGGCTGGTTGATTAAATTCAAATAAAAAGGCAGGCAGAGCGGTTGCTCCGCCTGCCTTTTTATTTGCCCCATTAAACGCCTATATAATATGAAAGGGTAATATGGTAATAAAAAAACAGGAGGGATACGCATGAAGCATATCTACGGATACGCGCGGGTATCTACACGGGAACAAAATGAAGAGCGCCAGCTGATTGCCCTGAAAAATTTTTCTATTCCTGACAAACAAATTTTCTTAGACAAACAGTCAGGAAAAGATTTTAACCGGCCACAATATAAAAAATGGTACGGCTGCTAAAACCTGGTGACGTTTTGGTAATCAAATCAATTGACCAGCTTGGACGCAACTACGAAGAAATTCTTGATCAATGGCGATACTTGACAAAGAAAAAACATGTCGGTATTGTCGTTTTAGATATGCCCCTTATTAGCTTTAAATATATTTACATTATTAGCAATTAATGTTAAAATTTTCTTAAAGGAGGAAAGTCCAATGAAATATAGTTTGTAATTCCAACCTACAGACCTATTACGCACATACTTGGAACCAAACAAGTATACAAAGCCTTACAGTTGGAGCAAACGGATCCGGTTTATCTGCACAAGTGACTTTTTCAAATGCAAACTACGGTTGGACCGGATATAGTACTGACACTAGGTTTTAAGTAAAGGGGTGTTATATGGAAGGTAAGTTTCTCTGGCTGCAGCGATTCTGCATTTTTATTTCTATTTTATTCATCCTGTTTTTAATACTGCTTTCAATTTTAGTATATAACCTATGGCAATACAATCAAACATTAGAATCAATCAATAGCAGCTTACTGCAAATTGGAATTAACACGCAAAATTTAAGCGCGCTAAAGGATATTTTTGAATTATTGAAATGATACTTTACCCTAGGCCTCCAAACGGAGGCCTTCTTTTTATCCCGTTTCCATTGCAAAGATTGAATAAATATGCTAAAGTAGACAATATACAAAATCACAAGGACGTGAACATATGGAGAGGGAAACTTTTGGCTCCCGTTTGGGATTTATACTGATTTCGGCCGGCTGTGCAATTGGCCTGGGCAACGTATGGCGCTTCCCCTACATTGTTGGTGAATACGGGGGTGCCGCTTTTATTTTAATTTACCTTCTTTTTCTGGTACTGCTCGGAATCCCCATCATGACAATGGAGTTCTCTGTGGGACGGGCAAGCCGCAAAAGCGTTGCCAGTTCATTCCGTGACTTGGAACCTAAAGGGACAAAATGGCATATTTTTGGTTACTTTGGTATGGCTGGAAATTATTTGCTGATGATGTTTTATACCACCGTTTCAGGCTGGATGCTCGCCTACCTCGTCAAAATGGCAAAGGGCGATTTTGTGGGATTGACCGGTGATGCTGTCAAGCAGGAATTTGACAGTTTGACCGCCAACCCCTGGATTATGATCCTCTTTATGGGTATTATTGTTCTGGTAGGGTTCGGTATCTGTTCGCTTGGGCTGAAAAACGGCGTGGAGCGGATTACCAAAGTTATGATGGCCCTTCTCATCGTCATCATGATTGTTCTTGCGGTGCGTTCCATCACCCTGCCGAATGCCGGAGAAGGTCTTTCCTATTATTTGGTCCCCGATTTTGAGAAGATGCTGGAAAAAGGGATTCCAAATGTTTTGTTCGCGGCACTCAGCCAGGCATTTTTTACCCTGAGCATTGGGATGGGAAGCATGGCTATTTTTGGGAGTTACCTGAAAAAAGACCGGAAGCTTTTGGGGGAAACAGTCGGCATCACAGTTTTGGATACCTTTGTTGCCTTTGTAGCGGGACTGATTATCATACCCGCCTGTTTTGCCTACAATGTAGACCCCCAGTCCGGTCCCCCGCTGATCTTTGTTACCCTTCCCCACGTATTCAACGAAATGCCGATGGGGCGGCTCTGGGGTTCCCTGTTTTTTCTGTTCATGGTCTTTGCGGCGATTTCCACCGTTATCGCAGTATTTGAAAATATCCTGTCTTTTGCCATAGACCTGTGGGGCTGGAGCCGCAAAAAAGCCTGCCTGGTCAATATCATCGCAGTCTTTTTGCTTTCCATTCCCTGCCTGCTCGGCTTCAACGTTTTAAGCGGAGTTCATCCGCTTGGCGGAACCAGCACTATTCTAGATTTTGAGGATTTTCTTGTTAGCCAGAATATCCTTCCGCTCGGTTCTCTTGTGTATGTCCTTTTCTGCTGTACCAAATACGGCTGGACTTGGGACAACTTCATTAAAGAGGCTAACACAGGCTCTGGGATGAACTTTCCCCGCAAGATCCATTTCTATGCAAAATACATCATCCCAGTTATTATTATTTATATCCTTGTGCAGGGTTACATTGGAATGTTCTTCTCCTAATGGACAAAAATTTAAAAAAGAACGCGTTTAATAATGCGTTCTTTTTTATTTGCGGAATTCTGCAGCAACTGCTTAACCTTATACACAGCCGGAAAAATGAAAAAAACAGAGCGGAGAAACAACTCTCCGCTCTGTTTTTCAAGAATTTAAAGTCTTTTTTCTAAATCTTCCCTTCCCTTTATTCAGTTGATATAGGCATATGTGACAAAACAACCTGAGGCAACAATAACGCAGTTTAAAACCTACAGCTTTTATCCAAATTCTTCAAGGTTAACATATATCACCGGCCGAGCAAATTGGTCATTGTCAGTAAAAAGCAACTCTGAACACACCTTTTACGTACCGATTTTGGTTGTCCACTCTTCCCGGACAGCATCTCACAATGGTTTTCCAAGTTCATCAAGCGTACTGGTTTACCAAAAGCAACCGTCAACTCTCTCCGGCATACCTATGCCAGCCTTATGATTGTTAAGGAGGCTTCGCTTGTCACTGTGGTTCATCAGTTAGAGCACATACAGATAAACACTACTAATCTCTATGTCCACATCATTGTATCTACAAGAGCAAAATTCGTTCAAACATTTGACAAATTCAACAACGTTATTATTTCAGAACAGAAAAAACCGTAGGAGGTTGCCACGACCTATTTATTAGTAATTTTCTCATGAAAAAATTTTTAAAAAATCCAATTAAGCAAAAGAAAATCCCGAAAACACCTTGTTTACGAGGATTATTTGCTGAATTTGTGTTACAAAAAAGATACCCGACACAAACGCGGGAAACAGAGTCGCAGAAAAGAAAAACCTGCGGTCGCGAATTGCTCACCGCAGGTGTGGAGCTACTGGTCGGATTTGAACCGACGACCTGCTCATTACGAGTGAGCTGCTCTACCCCTGAGCCACAGTAGCATATAAAAATCAACAATCACGACCTTCTGGTTATGAGCCCGACGAGATGCTCCTTACAATCAGCCTGAAGTCGACTTATATATTATACATGATAGTGTCTGTAAAATCAAGACCAAGTTTAAGAATCAGGCCTTTTTTAAGCTGACAACGCCAAATATCCTTTTAGAATCACAAATGTTTTATTTTTCAGTATTACCCCTATTATCAGGAGATTATCATACCACTGGCGGATACATTTGTCCTGTTTTGAACTCGGTGCCGTTTGTAAATTAATCCAGTTTCTCCCGAACTCTGGCAGGTTCTACAGGGAATCAGACAGCTTTGTACGGAAACATCCCTCACACGTATCTGGGTTCATTCAATATTTCAGCAGCAAAAAATTAGTTGTTTAGCCATTGACAATTGAATTGGATAAATTTATAATATAAGAAAATTAGAAATTCCTTATATATTTTAGCGATTTTACGGATCGTCGTTTTGGACATGGGCAATAAGTTTTGAACGTCATAGAATCGGTAGTGGTTCAACTAACACTTCCCCCTGGGACATACAACAACAGGAACAGAAAAAATACTGTCCAATAAAAAATACTATCATTTAAAGCGTTAAAAAGAAAGGTGGAAAAAAGATGAAAATTATCATTATAGGCGGTGTTGCCGGAGGCGCATCGGCGGCTGCAAGATTGAGAAGGCTTGATGAAAAGGCGGAAATTATTATATTGGAGCGCGGCGAGTATATCTCATTTGCGAACTGCGGACTGCCATATTTCATCGGCGGAACAATCACCCAAAGAGAAGCGTTGACTTTGCAGACCCCGCAGAGCTTTCATAAACGGTTCAACATTGACGTACGGGTAAAGAGTGAAGCGATCCAAATCAATCCCGAAACCAATACGGTCGTGGTTAAAGATTTGGAAAGCGGCAGTATTTATACGGAGCAGTATGACAAATTGATTTTATCCCCCGGCGCCGAACCTGTTAAACCTGCAATTGAGGGAATACATTCAGAAAGAATATTCACGCTCCGCAATATTCCGGATACACTCGCAGTCAAGAATTACATGGAGCAGGTTCATCCTAAAATAGCTGTTGTGGTAGGCGGCGGTTACATAGGTGTAGAAATGGCTGAAAATTTAAAAACCGCCGGGCTTGACGTTACGATTGTAGAGTTGGCCAGCCATGTGATCGCCCCGCTCGATTTTGATATGGCTGCGGATGTTCATAGGTATCTTACAAATAATGGTGTAAAATTAATGCTAAATAATGGAGTTACAAAAATTGAAGACAATGGTACCCTTCAGATTACATTACAAAAAGGCAAGATAACCGCCGATATGATGATTATGGCGGTTGGAGTGCGGCCTGAAAGTAAGCTGGCAAAAGAATGCGGGCTGCGTTTGAACAAAAGAGGAGCAATTCTGGTAGACCGAACGATGAAAACCAGCATTGACAATATTTATGCCGTTGGCGACGCGGTGGAAGTAGAAGATTTTATTACAAAACAGCCTGCATTCATTCCGCTTGCAGGGCCTGCAAACAAACAGGGACGCATTGCAGCTGACCAGATTTGCGGCATACCAAGTGAATACACAGGGACGCAGGGTTCCGCCGTACTCAAAATTTTTGCAATGACCGTTGCTACCACCGGTATTAACGAAGAGGCCGCTTTACGTACCGGAATTGATTACGATAAAACTTATATTTACTCAGCCTCCCATGCAGGTTATTATCCTGGTGCGAATAATATGTCCATCAAGGTTTTGTGGGAAAAGCAAACACATAAGCTTATTGGTGCGCAAATTGTAGGATATGACGGAGTGGACAAGCGCATGGACGTATTGGCTTCCGCTATTCGTTTTGGGGCAAAAGTTACCGACTTAACCTCCCTTGAACTTTGTTATGCCCCGCCATTTGGGAGCGCGAAAGACCCCGTAAATATGGCAGGTTTTGTCGCCGAAAACGTCATTGCCGACAAGGTACGGCAGTTTTTCTGGAGCGATGTTGAAAAATTACCCCGCGACGGGAGTATTACGTTGCTCGATGTGCGAACCCCCGCCGAAGTTGCAGCAGGAAAAATTGACGGATTTACAAATATCCCGCTTGATTCGCTCCGCAGTCATCTTGACCAAATACCGTTTGGCAAACCGGTTTATATCCATTGTCACAGCGGTCTCCGCAGTTACATAGCCTGCCGTATTCTTTCAGGTTATGGGTTTACCTGTTATAACCTTGCAGGCGGGTACCGTTTATACGAAACAGTTGTAAATCAAAAAAATGTTGCTGATTATACCTGTACCGGATGCCTGAATTAAGCTCCGGCTAACCAGTTTATCCTATTGTAGCGGAATTGATAGTTGGGGGGCTATAACCCTAATCCACCCCCCTCCTTTCTTCCGTTATCAAAAGCCGGGCTGTAGATGATAATGCGTGCCTGTAAACTACAAGGCAGAAAACTCACTTTTCTTTAGCGAAGTAAATTTTATAACCGCCGTAAGGAAGCGCCCTATCATTACATGTCTGTAACTTTCATTTTATAAATTAATCGCCTGTACTTCATCCATTTGCGGCGGTTAAAAAACTGGTAAAACAAAAAAGCTCTTGATGCAAATGCATCAAGAGCTTTTATTTATTTCATACGAATCTTTACAGCTTATCTGTTTGCTTCTTCAACCGCAACAGCGCAGGCAACAGTGGCGCCAACCATCGGGTTGTTGCCCATGCCGATGAGACCCATCATCTCAACGTGAGCCGGAACAGAAGAGGAGCCGGCAAACTGAGCGTCACCATGCATACGTCCCATAGAGTCGGTCAGGCCGTAAGAAGCCGGGCCGGCGCCCATGTTGTCCGGATGCAGGGTACGGCCAGTGCCGCCGCCTGAAGCAACAGAGAAGTATTTTACGCCGTTCTCCATCGCCCATTTTTTATAGGTACCAGCAACAAGATGCTGGAAACGAACCGGGTTTGTGGAGTTGCCGGTGATGGAAACATCAACTTTCTCGAGCTTCATAACCGCAACGCCTTCCAGAACATCGTTCGCGCCGTAGCAGCGGACTTTGGACTTCTCACCGCTGGAGAAAGATACTTCGCGGACAATTTTCAGCTCGCCGGTGTAGAAATCATAATCGGTTTCAACATAGGTAAAGCCGTTAATTCTGGAAATGATGTAAGCGGCATCTTTTCCAAGGCCGTTCAAGATAACACGGAGCGGGCTTTTTCTGGCTTTGTTGGCAGTACGAGCAATACCGATAGCACCCTCTGCAGCCGCAAAGGATTCATGGCCTGCGAGGAAGCAGAAACAATCGGTTTCTTCGCGGAGGAGCATAGCCCCGAGGTTGCCGTGGCCCTGTCCAACGTCACGCTGCTCTGCAACAGAACCCGGAACACAGAACGCCTGAAGGCCGATACCGATCGCCTCAGCAGCGTCAGCGGCAACTTTAATGCCTTTTTTGAGCGCAACAGCAGTGCCAAGGGTATAGGCCCAAACCGCGTTTTCAAACGCAATCGGCTGTACGCCTTTTACAATTTCATCTACGTTAATGCCCTTGGACAAGCACAAATCCCTTGCATCTTCGAGGGTGGCGAAGCCATACTCAGCAAGGCATTTCTCAATTTTAGGCATTCTTCTTTCTTTTCCTTCAAACTGTGCCATCAACTTATCCTCCTTCAATTATTCTTCACGAGGATCGACATATTTGGCAGCTTC
>CACXEO010000057.1 GCA_902766785.1 Oscillospiraceae bacterium
TGCCGCTTCTCTTATGAGTTTCAGCACCATTTTTTCAAGTACCACATTGCGGATAAAATGGATTGTGCAACTGCCTCTGTTTTCCTTGTAGGCGGAGCAACGGTAAAACTCCTGATGCTCCTTTACGCTCTTGGCGGCACAGAAATACAACTTTGAACCACAATCGCCGCAATACATATGCCTTCCATTCTCCGTGACTTGCACCGTGAGGGAGCGAAGCTCACAGTTATACCGTTTTCTTGGTTTGGTGCATTGAGCCACTTTGACACAGTAAATGCGGTAAAAATACTCTTTTGAGCCAAAATCGGCTATCTTGGCTCAGCCGAACATTTCCAAATCCGCAAGGACACTTTTTGCGTTCTCCGCCTTCTGTTCTTCGGTCAGTTCCGCCGTGACCGCTACTGCGGCAGGCGGTGCTGACAAAACCGCAACCGTCTGTACTTCCTCCCGAAAAATCTGCCGTATATTTTCGAGCAGGGTATCGTTGTCGGTGTTTTCCTTATTCATATAGGCAATGACGGCATCCACGATAAACTTGTTACGGGATTTGTTTAAGGTTTGCAGATATTCAGCGGCTTTCTTTTCGGCAGGTACATCGGCGTGAAATCTTACATTGATACGGTAATCACTCATACCGCCACACCCGATTTAAGCTGAATTTCTGCCATATACTCATAACCCTTTGCGGCGGCGGAAATATCGTCCACGAACTTCACTCGGTCAGCATTGAACTTATAGAAGTTCTTTACAAGGCAACCGCCGCCTCCGGTGATATACAGCATCATCGTACCCTCGTCATAACCGTGTTCACGGAGTCTGCGGAATATATCTTTTACATATTCCGTTGCGATGGATCGGATAATCTTCTGATCGGCGGGAGTAATATTGGCAGAACCTGTGATAAGAACTTCTTCGATAATGGCATCGTTGATTTCACGCTGGGTTTTCTGCATAAACATCTCCCGCACCGCAAGGGTACACTGATAAGTGCCGAACTTTTCGGTATACATTTTTCCTGCCTGCGGTCTGCCGTTTATCATATGTAATACTTCTTATCACGCATATCGTTCACTCCTTCAGCAAATCTTGAAATGGTGTATCGGTTGCAACAAAAGTATCGTATGTAAAGTTTGCTCCCAAGCGAAATCCCATCATAAAGCTGTCAAGGTTGGATTCGCCGTTTACTACGCTCCACGCATTTACAAAGTCAAGAAATTTCTTCTTGTTTTCTCCGGAAAGCCTTTCAGTCAGAAACTCCTCGTTGAGCATCAAGACCTCCATTTGTTTCTGCACCACTTTGTTCTGCTTGGTGCTTCGTGCCTGCGGATCAATGTTGCCGTAATAAAATTCTTCTATGAATTTGCCCATATTGTTACCTCCTTTGATTTTCTACCATAATTGTACTCAAAGGCGGTGTAATAGTCGAATGTACCGATATAAACTGAAAAAGGGCAAGAAAAAAGAGAGAAGCAGAAACTTCTCTCAATTCTCTTGCCCTTCGCAATGCTTAGCGTTCCTATAAAACATAACTGTCCTTAGCAACCCTGCTCATTTGCGCACGGCTTTTTGTCACACACATGAAAAGCGGAACCTCTCCACTCGGGCAACAAAAAACACACGTTGGCTTTGCACCTCCAGGGCGCGTTTAAACACTATTTTTATTCCCAGGACACAAAAGTAACTGGGCGGGCCGCTTTTGAGGAAACGCAGAAGCTATATCCCTCTTTTATGGGAAAATGGCGGTATTTGATCCCGTTGATCTCCCCCGCCAGCTTTCCGGCTTCAACCGAAGAAAAAGAGGAGTACAGGTCGGAAATTCCTTCTCCGGTGTATTTCACATAACTCTCCTTCGCGGTCCAGAGCGAAAAAAACGCTTTTGTGGAAAAATTCAGCCGCTCAAGATACCGGTATTCCTCCGGATGGAAAAACCGCCGGGCAATCCGTTCGGCCATGCAGTTCTCCCGGCACTGCTCTACATCCACACCGAGCGGCCTGCCGCTAACACCGCATACCCATATCCCACCGCTGTGAGAGACGGAAAACTGTATCTCCTTAAAATTAGCTCTGGGTTTCCGGGACGGGTCTCGGACAACTTCAACCGGGCTGGGGAAAACCAACTTATTTCTTTTTACATAATCTTCTAGGCAGTCAGCAAGCCGTTGTTCTCGAACTGCACCCACATCAGCCGCTATATAAATAATAATCTCGTCATTTTCGCACACTGCCTTCCCCGCCTATCGTCAGGGATAAACAATCCCCCGTTTTTCCATGTAGTCAAAAATATCCTTTACCTGATGAATCTGCCAGACGTCCCGTTCGGGGATGGTCACATCCAACCGGTCCTCAAATTCACAAATAATATTCATAATGTCAAAAGAGCTGAGCTCCAGGTCTTTTACAAAATCAGTCTCATAGGTAATATTGGTTTTACCTGTAACTTTATAAACGACCTCTTGAATCAGTTCAAACATGAAACCGCTCCTTTATTAGGGTTTTCTCCCGTAATTCAACGTTTCCTGCGTGAATAGCTTCCCCACTTTTGAAACCCGGCAGATATGCCGCGGGACCGCACCAATTTACTAGATCATCTGCCTCTTGATTTTTTGGGAAGAGGTCTTTTCAAACTCCCGCTCCCGCAGGTTGATCATCTGAATCTGCTTATAAGCTGGAAGTTTTGCATTTAGTACGTTGACTTCCTGCTGCAGGAGGTCCAATATTTCGTACGAAGTCATCCCATTTGTTTCTTCAGGGTTCGGATACACCATAACGGCCACTTTAACGTCGTCTGTAGAACTCCCGTTGGTGGCCCCATAAGCGACAATCTCCCTGACCAGCGGGATTCCGGCAAAATACCCTTCAATTTCCTCAGCGGAAATTTTCTTTCCATTTTTGAGGACAATCAAATTTTTCTTCCGCCCGGTAACAACCAGCTTTCCCTCCCTGTTCAGTTCGCCGAGGTCGCCCGTTCTAAACCAGCCGTCCTCCATCGCCTCCCGGGTCAGCTCAGGCTGGTTATAATACCCGTCCATTAAAGAAGCGCCCCGCACCAGGATTTCCCCATCCTCGATCTTTAGTTCCATATGGGGAAGCACTTCACCGACCGCGCCGCTGTCCGGGTAACGGTTCACGGTAACCAGCGGCGAGCACTCGGTAATACCGTAGCCCTGAATAACGGAGATTCCGAAGTCGGTCAGGTCATCAGCCACCTCTTTTGAAAGATAGGCCCCGCCGCAGAGCAGCATCTCCAAATTTTCAAACTGATTGATCCGGACCAGCTTTTGAAGCCGCCTGCGGAGAAAATCCGGCCGGCCTAAAATACGATAGCGTTTGAGCAGGGAAGAAACTGCTTTTCGCTGCCCCGCTTTATCAATTTCCGCCCATATCATTTTATGAATGCTTTCCGCAAGCAGCGGAACAACCACAATTGAGCCCGGCTTAAAGGCCGACATATCCCGCATCATGGTTTTCAGGTTGCCGTTGATGCAGGCGCCAAGCCCGCCCATCAGGCCCGCCAAAACAGAACAGGTCATCCCATAGGCGTGGTAGAACGGAAGGGATGAAAAAGTCTTTGGCGGCGGCGATATCATAGCTAGGGCGTCTGAAACATTTGTCAGGATCGCCCGGTGGCTGAGGACGACCGGTTTTGAAACCACGGTCGTGCCCGAGGTATAAATAATAGACGCGGGCTGTTCCCCTTTTAAAGCGGCGGAAAAAGCCTTTCCATCCATCGACCTGCTGCAAAATTCTTCAAAGCCCGGTACGGAAGCCTGACCGCGGTCAAGTGAAAACAGCTCCCTGACTTCGCCCTGCTCCACCAGGGAACGGACAACCGGAACCAGTGCAGAAGAGGCAAACACCGCTTCGCAATCTGCCAGCCGGATCATTTCCCGCACCGTTTCATCCGGCTGCTCAATGTCAATACAGACCGCCACCCCGCCGCCGGTGACAATACCCAAATAGGCAACAAGCCACGAATAGCTGTTTTCCCCGGCTATGGCAACGTGCTTTCCCGAAAGGCCGCCCCGTGCCAAAGCGTCACGGAATACTGCCGCATCGCGACAGAGATCATGATAGCTGTAGACCGCAGCCTCTCCCCGCCGGCTGTAACAGGTGACGGCGGTCTGCGGGCCGAAAGAGCGCTTCAGGCCGTCGAGCATCTCCTGAAAATTAGAATAATAGGGAACCTCATTCAATGGATATCGTTTCATTTTGTCACATTACCAACCGTTTCATCAAACTTGCTGTCAGAATAAGTCCAGTCCAGTTCCTTCCGGATCCGATCGAAGTCGCGGAGCACTTCCAGGAAGCAGGCGACCATTTCAGCGTCAAACTGGGTGCCGCTTCCCCGTTTCAGCTCGTCTACAGCCTGCTCAAAACTCATATTGGCCCTGTAGCGCCTACTGGAAGTCATTGCGTCAAAGGCATCGGCAATCGCAATGATACGGGCTTCTTCCGGGATTTCAGTCCCTTTCAGCCCATTGGGGTATCCCCCGCCGTCGTACCGTTCATGATGAGCCTCTACAATTGGGGCCACATCATTAAAAAGGGTAACCGCAGACAATATTTTTTTCCCGCGCGACGAATGCCTTTTGATTTCCGCGTACTCTTCAGGCGTCAGCTTGGTGCTTTTAAACAGGATTTCATCAGCCGTGCCAATCTTTCCTATGTCGTGGAAAAGGCCGGCGACATGAAGCCGGCGGATATATTCCTCGTTTTTCCCCAGCGCTTTGGCAAGCAAAGTGGCGTAATAAGCAACCCGATCCGAATGGCCGCGGGTATAAATATCCTTTGCATCCACCATGGAACGCATCACGCTGACAATTTCAAGGTAATTGTCCCGCAGGGCCGTATATGCAGTTTTCAGCTCTTCGTTTTTTTCATTCAACAGGGTGTGAAGCAATACGTTGCTGACAGCTGCGCATACCTGCTTGACATACAGCTCAAAAAGCTGAAGCTTGTCCGATTTCATTGTATCACGGACATCTGCGCGGATTATACCGAAAATTCTGTGATGCTCATCGACCAGCGGAAAAAACACAACATTATTTTGAATAACGAGAGTCGTTTCCCCTTTTTTGACAACCCCGGCCAGGCACTCTATTCCTTCTTCCCGGCGTGCGGCATAACTTCCCATCCCCTGGTATAAAACCTCCCCTGCCATGGTATTCATGCAGAGGTACAGGTCGGAAACTGACAGGAATTCCGCCGTTTGGGACAGGATTACCGAAACCACTTCATCAACCGACTGGATATGATAGATTTCAGGAATGTTGTCGACAATCTTGCGCAGCCCCTCCTGGTACCGCCGGATGATCCGCATCTGGCGGATTGATTTCACGCAGGATTCAATCAAAAGTTCAAGCTGGTCGAAACGGTCGCTCTTTTCATAATAGCCCTGGATGTCCAGTTCCCGGATAGTCTGTATCGGCGGAGCCATGCTTTTATGGCCGGTTAAAAGGATGATGAAAATATCAGGATTGAATTCCCTGATTTTTTCCACCACTTTGTCACCGCAGATCGGCTTCATCAAAAAATCGAGAAGCAGGATATCATACGGATGCTCGCGGACACGCTCAATTGCACGGTAAGGATCGTTTTCAATATCCACCGTATAACCGGACGACTGGAAATAAGCCTGCAGCGTAACGGTCATGATTTCATCATCATCCAACGCAAGGATTGAAAACTCTGTCTGCTGTTTTACAATTTTATTCTTTCTCATTGCCGTGCTCCCTCTGCACTGTTTTATCCTTAAATGTTACCCGTTCAAGCGGAATAGAAATCCAGAATACGGCCCCGCCTTCGGGATTGTCGGTCATCCACATCTCACCGCCAAACTTCCCGCGAATGACCGCGCTGGAAATAAAAACGCCAAGCCCCGTTCCGGCGGTGCCCTTGCTGGTAATCATCTGTTTGAAAAGACGATTCTTCACCTCGGGGGAAACCCCGGTTCCAAAGTCCTTGACCGCAAGCCGCAGGGAGCTGTCGTCTTTTTCGATATTTATGACGATTTCTTTGTGCTGGGCTTCCCGCTCGGCATCAATAGCGTTGTTCACAAGGTTGTTCATAACCTGAACCAGGTTGTTGATATCTCCGGTGAGGTAAACCTCCTGCGGGATATCCGTTTTGACTTCCATCCGGCAGCCGCTCCTTAAAAACTCATGGCGCAGCAGAAGGGATACCCGCTTGAACAGTTCCTCAAGTGAAAACTCCGTCTCATCCGAAGTGCTCATGTTTTTCGCCTGCCCCTTTACCGCAGTGATAATGTCGGACATATAGGCACAGGCCTCCCGCAGACGGGAGATCCAGATATCCATCTCGGCGTAGATTTCCCGGTAGTCATCGGCGGTGACATCCGGGTCGCCAACACTTGTTTTGCATTCCTCAATCAGGTTTTCCATTGCCGAAGCGCTCCCGGAAATACTCATGATCGGCGTTTTCAGGTTGTGGGCAAGCCCACCGACCATCTGCCCGAGTGAAGCAAGACGTTCCTGCTCCATCATCCGGTTCTGGCTGTCCTGCAGGCGTTGCATGCTTTCTTTTACCTTGGTGACGTCTTTGAAAATTGCAATAAATCCTTCAATTTGTGATTCTATAATCAACGGAGTGACGTCCACCATGTAGTAGAGCTTTCTCAAATCCGTCCCGCTCCCGGTAAAAATCGCCTGTTCGTAGGAAATACTCGACCGGGTTTTTCGGCAGGAATCAATTGAGGTAATCAGGTTATACAGCCCGGTTTTGCTGTCCAAATCCTCATCCTGTACGCTGTCCTGCAGGTAGGTATTTTCCACGATGCCATACTGTTTCCCGAACATTTCATGAAAAGGGAGGTTGTAATTCATCACCAGCCCCTTTTCACTGACGACCAGGTAACAGTCGGAAATCCAATCAAGGACACGCTGCATAGCAATGGGGCGGATATCAAAAAAGTGCAGTTTGTAAATTGCAATGCCGTGGACGATGATTGTGATAATAAAACTCAGCGGTGTTGCGACGATTCCCCAATCTACAATCCGAAAGCTTGTGAGAATGTTGACCGTCACCGGTACAATATTGCCGATGGAGAATAACAACGCCTGTTTAAAGCAGAGCTTACTGCGGTTTCGAAACGCAAAACGAATCATAATGACAATCGATATAATCAGGCAGACAATGGAGTAAATACTGGAGACATAGATATAAGGGCCCAGGACAACCTCATTAATATCCAGAGAAAAGTGCTGGTAGAAAAAATGGTGCAGCGGATCGGTACAGACGACGAGAAACGACACTGCCGGCACCACCAAAAGAAGATAATATTTTTTGGGCAGGCTCCGTCCTCCCCTTACAAAAACCAAGACGATTAAAAGCGCCAATACAGGGGTAAACGGGCCCAGGTACATCACAGCGTCAAACACCCGGAGCAAAACCGTATTCTCCGGATCAGTGAACTTGATCAAAAGCAGCATAATATCCCAAATTACCAAAATCAGGCTCATTGCGTAATAGAGCTTATGAAGAAGTTCAGTTTTTCGGTCCTTTATGCTTTTGGCAATAAAGCCCAGAACAAAAATAATATAAAGGGCAAATATAATTGCTACACCATCGGGTACCATAAGTGAATCTCCTTATCTTACCGAATTACCGCAGAAAAGACTGGAGCAGAACCGCCGGATCAGGCTCCTTCCACGTAAAGGAATGGGCTTCCAGTTCCGAAACGGTGCGTACTGCGCTGGGGTAAATGAGCATCGGGTGCCGCCGTACGCGGTTCCACAAATCCAAAAGAGTTGCGAGCCGGGGGGCATAACCGCGGGACAGCAGGGATGAAATATGCTCTTCAAACTCCCCGTCCCCCACCGGCAGGATTTGACGGTTAAACTGTTTGGCAAGACGCCCCAGCGGGATGGTATACGGGTTAAATACGTGACAGACGGGGAGCTTTGTTCCCATTAGCGCCACAATCGCCGCCGCGCATTCGTCCACGGCGGACAACTCAATTGGAATGGTTTCAAGGGATGCAGGATAGTAGTCGAGCAGCATCAGCCCACGCATCAGAGAATAGAAGGTATTCTGCTGTGGCTTTTTCTGAAAGACCCCGTCGGTACTGCGCCCGACCAAACGGCCTATCCGGAATATCCTTGCCTCAAGACCTTTTTCCACCGCCTCAAAAACGGCCTGCTCCGCCATAAATTTTCCTTTTACATAGCTGTTTTCCCGCCAATTCTGGCCGATATCCCGGTCATTTTCAGCGTAGATACAGCGCAGCTCCGGCTTGTCGAGCAGGTATTCCCCGCAGACGCTGATCGTTGAAATGTGAAGCAGGGTTGCTCCCAATTCTTTTGCCAATCCAGCGGCGTTGACCGTCCCCTGAACATTGGTTTCAATAGAACTCCCGTCTGAGACATAGTGCCGTACGTCGGCCGCCGCGTGCAGGACATAGTCCACCTTGGGCAGCGTCTTCATGTCCAGGCCGAGAAGCGGTATTCCAATGTCTCCGCTGACAGGCTGCAGGAAAGGCATATGCGCTTCCACCCACGGCGCGCCGAAATAATCCCCCAGCGACCGGTACAAGCGTTCCGGGTCATCTCCGCGTATCGGGCAAACCACCCGGGATACGCCGCCCTCCAACAGGGCGCGTACCAGGTGAGAGCCCAGGAATCCGGTCGCTCCGGTCAGAAGGACAACCGGGCCGGTTTTCATTTCATTCTCCCGCCCCGTTTTAGCACCAGGGGCTTTGGCGGAGATTTCCCGGCCAGCGGCGGGTGTTTGAACCTCCGCCTGCCGCATTGTCTCTGCTGCAGGCGGCAAAACGGTTTGCGGCTGTGCTGTTGCAGCGGCCTGCGATACGCTTGCCTTTTCTGGAACAAGCTCTTCTATTGCTGGCGGCAGGCCACTGATCAGTTCCGCCTGTTCGCTGATTGTGGGATGGTCATAAAACTCTTCAAGTGTCATGGCCCAACCCCGGTTGAAGTACAGGCTGAGCATGTTAAGCGCCGCAAGGGAGGTTCCCCCCTGCTCAAAGAAGGTCTGCCCTGGAAGGATATTTTCACGCTCCAGCACAGTCTTCCAAAGGGCGAGAAGTTCTCCGAAAATATTTTCCGGCACGGGTTTCTCATCCGGCATTTGCTGCGGAGCTTCTTCCTCTCCCGCTGAAACATATAAAACTCCTGCCGGAATTTCCTTATCTGCTTCCGGCACGGCGGTATCTTGATTTTGCACAGTAACAGCTGCGGCCGGCTCTTCCGCAAGGTCGACGATCATTGAGACAAGCGGTTCCGAAGCAGGCGGCTCTATTTTATCCGCCCTCGCCGCGGCAGAAACCTCAGCAATATCCTGCGGCGGTTCCACAGCCAAATTTATACGATCATCAAGAACTTCAGCAGGAGACATCCCCTCTTCGTCTTTCCAGGCGGCGAGCCGGAGAAGATCGGTTTTTCCGCTCGCCGTTTTCGGCAGCTCGTCTAACCGTGTCAGAACAGACGGAACCATATAGGCTGGAAGCGCCTTGGAAAGACGGCGTTTCATTTCCGCTAGATCCGGGGTTCCGTCAAAGACAAAGAAACCGCGGAGCATCATAGAGGAATCCTCTTTTTTCACAGCGACGACTGCCGCTTCTTTGACGCCCGGACATGCCAAAAGCTGGCCTGTAATTTCATCCAGTTCAATCCGTTGGCCGTTTAGCTTGACCTGGTTGTCTTTCCTGCCGCCGAAATCATAATAGCCGTCAGTGCGCAGCCTGCCGATATCGCCGGAACGGTACATCACCTGCCCCGGGAAGAACGGATCGGGCAGGTAGGAGGCCTGTGTCAGATCAGGGCGGTTGACATACCCTGAAGAGACACATTCACCCGCTATGTATAATTCGCCATAAGCCGTCGGCATCACCGGACGGCGGTTTTCATCCAAGACGTACACCCGGCTGTTACGCATCGGCTTGCCAATGGTGACGTGGTCGGCATGGCTCAGGTCGGCCATCGTCATATAAACTGTTACCTCAGTCGGGCCGTACATGGTAATGATTTTCATATCGCCGATGCTTTGGAGCCGCTTGAGAAGCTGGGGCTGGAAAACCTCTCCGCAGACGATGATAAACTTAATTTTTTCCATCGCTTTTACAAAGGCCTCGTTGCCCAGACACATCTGGAGGCGAGAGGGAGTGAACTGCAGCATCGTCACACCATGCCGCTCAATTAACTCCGCCATCTTCCAGGGGAGCATCATCTCCTCTTCATCCGCCATGATAATCGTCCGCCCCAGGGCGAGCTGGTAAAGCGTTTCGGTGATAAACGTATCAAAAATGGCGTTTGCAATGCAGAGGAAATTGCCCTTAATCCCGCCAATCATCTCCTCCACGCTCGGCAGGAGATTTGAAAGGTTGCTGTGCTTAATCTGGACCCCTTTCGGCCGCCCGGTGGAGCCGGAAGTATAGAGAATGTGCATAATGTCGCTGCCGCCGCGCCCTTCCACAGGCGTATACGGCGAATGGCTGTAAGAAATCAGCTGAACCGGGCAGGAGGAAATCCCCTCCAGTTTTGGGCGTGTGGTTTCATCGCAGATAACCAGCTTTGCCCCTGAATTTTCAAGCATGTACTCAAGCCGGCTTTGCGGCAATGAGGCAGCCGTAGGAATATAGGCAGCTCCGGCCTTATTGATCGCCATCATTGCGACCGGAATATCGGCGCTCCGCTTTAAGCAGAAAGCAACCGCGTCACCCCGTACCACGCCGAGCTCCTGCAGAAGTCCCGCCAACGCGTCAGACTTCTCCTTCAGTTCCCCATAGACAATGGTTTCGCCGTGGTACACCACCGCCGGAGCGGAGGGATCTGCCTCGGCATTATCATCGATCAGCTGATCAATCGGCAGGTTCAAGTACGGTGTAAAGGTACGGTTCGGAACATCAATCAGTTCCCGTTTATCCCTGGCGGACAATACCGGCAGGTCGTAAAGGAGGATTTGGTCATTTTGAAGCACACCTTCCAGCAATTTCTGGTAACTGCGGCAGAAAAGCGCAATGGTAGAAGGTTCAAAAAGGGAGCTTGCATATTCAAGCGAGAAAGAATAACAGCCGCCCTCTTTTGCCGCTTCCAAGTTGAGGTCAGGCTTGGCGGTCCCGGTCTGAACCGGCAGGTAAGCGAGCGCTTCCCCGCCGAGCATAAAATCCTCGGCGCTGACCGGACGCATGGAAAACATAACGCTGTAGAGGGAATTTTTGCCGAGCGAGCGCTCCGCACCCGCCATTTCGAGCAGGGTTTCCGCTGATATTCCCTGGTGATCCAACATCCCGATGACCTGCTCCCTGACCGCTTTCATATAAGCCGCAGCGGTCAGCTCCCGCGCTGGAGCCAGACGGAGCGGAAGGGTATTGATAAACGGGCCGAAAATATTCCAGAATTCCTGGCGGCCCCTCCCCGAAACCGGGGTGCCAATCAAAAAATCAAAGCATCCAGCCGCCTTGGAAAGAAGAATTCCGAACACCCCTGCAAAAAGCATATAGGTGGAAATCCCGTTCGCCTCACAGTAGGCGTCGCAGGCGGCGCTTTGTTCGGCAGACAGGCAAAATTCCTGTTTCAGGCCAAGGTAATCAAACCGTCTGGGCCGCAGATTGTCGGTTGGCACAGACAGAGGTTCTCCTTCCAGACGGACATTTTTTTGCCAATACGCAAGTGTCTCTTCGTCAGTCTGCGCAGCCTCCGCATCTTTCCAGCAGGCGTAGTCAAGGTAATTATATTCCTCATGAAACGGCTCACCGCGGTAAATGGAGTCCAGCCGCCTGAGGAGAAGCGGCGAACTGATGCCATCGCAGATGATGTGGTGAAGGTCAATGAAAAGAACGGTATTTTCCGCATCCTCCTGCCAGAAAGCAGCACGGAAAAGAGGGGCTTTGGACAGGTCAAAAGGGCGGATAAACTGCTGACAGGCCTGGGAAAAATCAGGCGCGTCAATCTGCTCAACAATAAACTTCACGGAGGGCTGTACTTTCTGGACAACACGGGCTCCCTCCAGAGAGAAGCAGGCGCGGAGCATCGGTTCCTGTTCCACCAAAAGGCAGAGGGATCTTTTAAGCCGTTTTCGGTCTACCGTTTCAGGCAGGCGAAATGCGCCCGGCATATTGTAAGAAAGCTTTGTCGGGTCGAGCTGTGCCTGGAAATAAAGGCTCTGCTGAATTGGCGTGAGCGGGTAGCTTTCACGTACGGGCGCTTTAGACAAGACGGTTTTTTCCGGGGAAAGGGAAATCCCTTTTGTCTCGCAGATCCGCTCTTCCAACCGTGCGGCTGTGCGGCAGGCGTACATATCGGCAACCCGCAGCGTTACGCCGAACTCGTGTTCCAGCTCGGTCAAGACCTCCAAAGCGTTGAGGGAATCGCCCCCGCTCAGGAAGTAATCGCTCCCGGTGCCAATATCATCCCGCTTCAAAACACGGCGGAACAGTGCGACAATTGTTTTCTGCATCTCCGTTTCTGGCCGGTTGGCGCCCTGGTGCAACTCCGGAAGCGGAAGCCGGCCGAGATCGGCCTTCCCGTTCGGGGTGAGGGGGATCTCATCCACCCGCACCAGGCAGGCCGGTATCATATAACTGGGCAAATAATTTGCACAGAACTCTAACAGCTGCATTTCGGTCACTGACCCGGCAGCCGTATAGTAAACGGCGATCAGCGTCTGACCATTTTGTTCCAGCAGACGGACGGCAGCCTCCCGCACCTGGGGATGCATTGAAATACGTGCGGCGATTTCCTGCGGCTCAATCCGCAAACCGCGGATTTTAACCTGCTGGTCCTTCCGTCCGCCGAGAACGACTTCACCGTCAGGAGTCCAGCGGCCCACATCCCCGGTTTTATAAATCCGCTCCCCAAGCTCAAACGGGCTGTCAAGAAACGTTTTTTCAGTCAATTCCGGGAGGTTGCGGTACCCTTTTCCAACGCAAGCCCCGCCGATATACAGCTCGCCGAACGCGCCAACCGGCAGAGGGGACAGGTGCTTGTCCAGCAGGTACATCCGGCAGTTTTCCATCGGTGAGCCAATGGTGACGGCCGAAGCGTCGTTGAGCCGTTTGATGCTGACGCCGATAGTCGCCTCAGACGGGCCGTACTGGTTGTAGATATCCGCGTGAGTATAAAGCTTTAAAAGCTGCAACAGGTCGCCCGGAAACGCCTCACCGCCGCATACAATGCTGTCAAGCTTTGAAAGCGCAAGCAAAAACTCCCCGTTGCGCAGAAACGCAGCCAGCCGGGACGGGGTCAGTGCCAGAAAGCCAACCGCGTAGCTGCGGATCAGCCGGGCGAGCTTTGCGGGGCTCTCCTGCTCCTCCTGCGTGGGCAGCACAATGGTACGCCCATTTAACAGTGAGGCGGCGCTTTCCAGCATAAAAACGTCAAACCCGGTATTACAAAGGGAAAGAACGGCACCATGGCCGTAATACCCGCTCATGGACAGCGCAAAATTGAGCAGGTTCCCCTGCCCGATTTCCACCCCTTTAGGCTTTCCTGTACTTCCCGAGGTATAAACGATATAAGCGAGGTCGTCAAGTTCCCCGGGACGGCGGACCGGGCGCTCCGGAATCGGAAGGAAGGCGCAGTCGTCCGCAAAAATGCAGAGTTCATCCGGCAGAGAATACGCCGTCTGGAGCTGCCTGCTTGTAATCACGGCGGAAGCTCCGCTGTCTTTTAATATTTCACCCAACCTTCCCGCGGGAATATCCTGCGGAAGGATCACCCACGCGTTGCCAGACTGTAAAACGCCGGCCATAGCTTCAAAAAGATAAAAACCTTTCGGCAGGAGTAGAGCCGCTACGACCTTTTGCTCCGGAAAACGGGCAAGCAGGATTGCGGCAATTTTATCAGCCCTTTTTGAAAGCTCCCGGTAGGTCATCCGCTCGCCTTTCTGGATCAGCGCAACACGGGTTGCGTACCGCTCGGCAATATCGCTCCACTGGCGGCAGAGGCTTTCTTTATAACGCGGAACAGAGGTGCGGTTAAACTCAAACAGCACCCGTTCCTTCTCCGCGTCGCCAATCACCGAATACTGCCAGATTGGCCGGTCCGGATTGGCGAGCGCCTCTGAAAGAATGTTGGCCAGATACTGGTGCAGGTCGTCGATTTCCTGTTCGCAGAAAATTTGGGCTAGGTAATCGTAGCTGATCGAGTAACGATGCTCATCTTCAAGATGGCTCAGGTGGATGCAGAGATGCTCCGCCTGGTAGCCGCTGTAATGCCAGTCCCCGGAAAAAGAAACCGAGGCATTGTCACTGGCGGTCATTTTGCTGTTCTGGTAAGAAAGAACAATGTGGAACAGTTTGTTTTGCTCCGGATTATGCCGCTTTGCAAGCTCCATCATCTGGGAAAAGGGAAAGCGTTGGTGCTTTAAAAGGGTGAACCACTGTTCGGTCAAACGCTGGTTAAACTCGGCAAAGCTCCAGTTTTCATCAACCTGATTGATGAACGGCAGGGTGCTGACAAACATCCCGGTGGTCAGCTTTTCCACGTAATTGGTGCGGTTGAAGATCGGCACGCCGATACAGAGCCGGTCCTGCCCACTGATTCTGTTCAAATAGATGGCGAGCGCCATATAAATGACTGAGAAAGGCGCCACCCGGTAGGTGGAGCAAAAACGGAAAATGGCGTGGTTGAGAAGTTCTGAAAGCTCAAAGGTTTTCCGCTGACCAACCGGACTGACCGACGCGCTGAGACAATCCTTGATGACTGCAGGTTCCGGACGGTCTTTTAGCTTTTCATCCCAGAACTTATAGTCGCGCTTGCAGGCGGCCGAGGAAAGGTACTTCTGCTCCGTTTCCAGGTGCCCGGTATAAGAAGGAGCAGGGTTGATCGAGATTTCCGGATATTCCTCCGGAGAGGCGGAAAGGAACTTGAGATAAAGTTCTGAAAAACGGTTCCCAATCAGCACCTGCGACCATCCGTCGGAAATTAGATGATGGGTTTTAATCAGCAGGCCGCCGTCATTCTCGCCAAGTTTAAAGATGGCAAAGTAATAGAGCGGCGAATCGATCAAAGGCATCAGGTCACGGGTGACAGCGGACTCCCACTGGCGGAACCCTTTTTGGTTTGTCATGGTGAAATCAAAAAAAGGCGCGGGAACCTCAGCGTACGCCGCACAATACTGGCGGGGAACGCCGTCAACAAAAACAAGCCTGGTCCGCAGGGATGGATCAGATTCGATAATCATGTTCAAGCTTTTCTGAATCAGGGCAACATCCAGCCGTCCGCGGATCCGCATGGTCGCGCAGATATTATTCATTGGCGTTCCAGGAAAGGACTGCTCTAATGACCAGATATTTTCCTGACTGAGCGACAAAGGCTGAGTATTCTCTAAAGTCCAGAGCTTTTTTTGCATTGTTTCATTTCACCTTATTACATTCTATAGCTTTTTGTCCGCGGTTAAAAATACCGCGCCGCTCAAAACGGAATAACAGCGAGCTCCGTCTTAAAAAGGGACAATAACCCTCAATTGATTTTATTATAGTACAACTTACGCAAATAGCCAAGAATTTTTGCTGATTTTTCGGAAAATTCGGCATAATATGCCGAATTTAGGAATATATTTCCATTTATTACCGCCTTTTTCCTTCAGATTATGCTATAATAAAATATAATAGCTCTGGCAAGGAAGAGAAACAGTTTCAGGCTGGTTAAAAGGAATTCTATACACTTCGCTTTCGGCTATTGTATTCGGGTTTACACCCATTTTAGGGCGGTTAACCTATGAAATGGGAAGCAACGGCATTACTCTCACCTTTTTACGGGCTACCTTGTGCTTGCCCGTCCTATTTCTGCTACTGAAAGCCCAAAGAATTCCCCTGCGGCTAAACAGACGCGAACTGGGCTCAATCGCTCTGTTGGGGACTGCTGGCTGCGCCTTACCACGGTCCTCCTTTATCTTTCATACAATTACCAGCCAGTCGGGCTGTCAACAACGCTGCATTTCATCTATCCTGCAGCTATGGCGCTTGGATGTATTCTCCTCTTTAAAGAGAAGCTCGGCCGTGTCAAGCTGTTCGCTCTGGTTCTTTCTATGGCAGGAGTTCTGCTTTTTGCGGATTTTCACTTATCCGGTTCGTTCTTCGGTTTTTTCTCGCAATTCTTTCAGGTTTTACTGATGCATTTTACGTAATTTTTATGGACCGTTCCGGGTTAAAAGAAATGCATTTTTTTAAGCTTGCCTTCTACGTTTGCTGCTTTTCCCATGGGTGTCAACATACTTCCAAGATTAGCAGCAATTGTTTGAAGCACCACCTGCGGCACCATCAAACGTTCCTGGTGTACAATTTGTAGTATAGTAAGTCCAAACGGGACAAAAGCAATCAAAGCAACGTCATTTGTAATAACCATACTAAAAACAAAAGGCAAAAAAACCAAGATTAACAGCATAGTCCGCGTTGTCTTAATTTTTTTCAGCAAAAGGTTCGCCATACAAACAAAAAAGTTAGCCTTTTGCAATCCTTTCATAACTGCCATCAAACTGAATAGGAGTGCCAAAGTGTCCCAGTCAATGTATGAAAAATATGTAAAACTAGGTGGTACAAATAAGCAAGATAATAGAGATAAAATTACGGAAATAAATAAAACAGTTTCTTTCATAAAAAACGAAAAACACTTTTTTACAAGTTCATTTATCATATAACAATACCCAATTCAAACAAATAAATTTATATATTGAGAATGAATTGCCTCTATTTCTATGTGGTTACAAATAGACAGTATGGATGTATTTTCAAAATGAATCCATCCGTAGTACAGATAAAAAAGGCTCAATCACAAAACCTGTGGGATTTGGGGTTGCGGTCATAGTCCCTCCGGCTGGCATCGAATAGCTTGAGGAAGAA
>CACXEO010000058.1 GCA_902766785.1 Oscillospiraceae bacterium
GCCGGTGTGATGGAATTGGCAGACGTGCTGGACTCAAAATCCAGTGGTAGCGATACCGTACCGGTTCGACCCCGGTCACCGGCACCATGATTGGGTGACAAAAAAGATGTCACCCAATTTTTTTCAGTATTCATGCGGGTTTGCGGGCTTTTTGGAGCAAAATCCGAAAAACGGTTTTACCGTAGATGTCCAAACAGCAAACCGCAGCAAAATCCGTCACAGCGGGGCTTCCGCCTGAAAATTCAGGCTGGAAGCCCCGCTTTTTTGCGTTTTACACCCTTTTTCCCGTTGTCGGAACTGTAGAAGTTTCCGGCAGGTTCATAGATAGATTGACGAATCCCCCAAAACGGGCCACTTTTAAGCCCTCAAGATACAAGGGGGTAGTGCGCCCTTTTTTAGAACCTCCCCGGCAGGCCGCCGGGGAGGTTTTTCGCGGCGATTCTTCGCTTTCCCCCTCTCCCACACCCTCTCCCCCTAAATTACTTACCTGGCTGGGAAAGAACAAGATTTTTTCCAGCGAGCCTACTCAAAACCAGTAAACCTTCCAAGTTTTCAACAATCGCCAAGAAAGGATGAGTAAAACCATGAACATTTGTCGGGCGGTGTGAGCAAGGGATGAACAGGCCCCTATTCGGCTTCCGCCCCAACCTCCAGAATGAACGCCACCGCAGAGCGTGGGAAATCCTGCAGGCTGTGCCGGACGGACAGAAAAACGCCTTTCTTGTGCAGGCGATTCTGGAGAGCCAAGAAAAGAAAACCTTTGAAACTACCCTGCGGAGGATGCTGCGGGAAGAATTGCAAACTGTCCCTTCCCAGCCTGTGAAACAGCCAGAAGAAGCCATCCCACAGGAGATGATGGGCTTCCTCGGTTCCCTGCTGAAAGAAGATTAACCCTGTTTAAAACGAAAGGAATCGACTTATGAGAAAAGAAAATTACCAAATCAAAAGCCCCAAGCACATTGTGTTTGGCGATCCCCTGTATTTCGAGGAATTCAAAGGGGCCGAACTCAAACGCCTCACCGTGGATTACAAAACACCCAAATTCTTCGATGCGGCCCGGCTTGTCCTGCTGGAAAAGCCGAATGAGAAATACCCCGAATACATAGACCGGACGATGACGCTTTACCTTGCCCCAAGGCAGGCCATAGACGTTTATGCCGATGAGAAGGTGTACGCCTCCCAAAAAATAGATGGAAAATCCATCGGCGTGGATACCGCCCGCTATTACCTCAGCATTGACGGACGGGACGATATAATCAAAACCGGCGCGGATGGCTGGTGGGGCAGCTTTGAGGAATACTACCGGGAAAACGGAAAAGGCCGCATTTCAGACGCCGTTGTCCTGACGGTTGCAATACCGGAAGAACAGGATTTTAACTGGATGAAGCAGATGGCCGGATATTTCTTTGAGGATATGTTCAAATTATATATGTACACGGCTATCGCGCCCATTCCCATGTCCACCTTCGCCGGGGAAACCACCAGCAACGTGGGCAAGAACTTCCTGCGCTCCTATGCCGGGGTATATCTGGAAGGAGCAATTATTGCGCTGGCTTGCATTATTTTTTCCGTTATGGCAGCATCCCCGCCTGCGGTCGATCCCAACGTTTCAGCCGTTACTGCCGTATGGAGTTATGTGGGCGAGTTAATCTTTAACTTGCTTGTCTTGGTTGGCGCTGTGCGGATGAGCGATAGGATCGTCAAAGAATTATTGGGGCTGTAGGCCCAAAAGGAGTGAAGCGATATCGAAGTAAAAATACCAAAGGAAATCCGGGATTATCAAGAGTCTATCTTTTTCGGCCTCTCCATCCGGCAGTTTATCTGTTCCCTACTGGCCGTAGGCGTGGCGGTTGAACTGTCTCTATGCTGACTGGATGCGGCGGAAAGAAAAAGCTTCGCACTATATAATTTAAGCAACAAAACGCCAACCATTACTATGAACTGCATGGGGCGTTCCCCCACTTGATTCTTTGGGTGATTACAATGAAAAATGTATTAGAATACCTTGAAAAAAGCACAGCTGTTTTTCCACATAAGGTGGCCGTAGAAGATGAGCACGGTGCCTGTAGCTTTCGTGAACTGAAAGATTTCTGCCGTCAAGTCGGTTCTGCAATTGCCGGTAAAATTGAAATTGGCGATCCTGTAGCAGTTTTTATGGAAAAAGGCGTACAGGCGCTGATCGCTTTCTGGGGAACTGTTTATGCCGGTGGGTTTTATGTGCTGTTCAACCCGGAATTACCGGCAGCAAGACTAAAACAAATGCAGAGTATCTTAAATGCCAAATATATCATTACGGATTACAAAAACAGAGACACTGCTCAGGAACTTTTCCCTTCCTCTTCCGTTGTACTGGTGGAAGAATTGAGGGACACTCCAATAAAATTGGAATGCCTCCATCACATACGTTCCAATATGATTGATACCGACCCCTTGTACGCCATCTTCACCTCCGGGTCAACAGGTGCGCCTAAAGGCGTTGTAGTCAGCCACCGATCTGTCATCGAATTCATCGACACATTTACAGAACTCTTTCAAATCAACGGAACCGACATCATTGGAAATCAAGCTCCTTTTGACTTTGACGTCTCTGTAAAAGATATTTATTCTGCACTTAAAACAGGAGCTACCCTGTCCATCATCCCCAAATCGCTTTTCTCACGCCCCAAGGAACTATTGGACTGGCTTTGTGATCACAAAATCTCAACGATGATTTGGGCGGTTTCTGCGCTCTGCCTCATCAGCACCTTTCACGGACTGGACTACCGGCAGCCTGATACTGTGCGGCAAGTTCTTTTCAGCGGCGAGGTCATGCCGGTAAAACACCTGAGCACTTGGATGGAGCACCTACCAAAAGCACGGTTTGTCAATCTTTACGGCCCGACTGAAATCACCTGTAACTGTGCCTATCACATATTGCTAAGAGAGCGAAACTATCAAGAAGGTATCCCCATCGGACGCCCCTTTCCGAACAAACAGGTCTTTCTGCTAAATCAGGAGAATGAGAAGATCACCGCTCCCGGTCTTGTGGGAGAAATTTGTGTGAGAGGAACTGCTCTTGCGCTTGGATACTATCGGTCGCCGGGTCAGACGGCGGAAGCATTTGTTCAGAACCCCTTAAACAGCAACTATCCTGAACTTATGAAACGATCTATGTTATTTGTAATTGCGGCAACAGTTTTGACGGCGGTCGTACTAGTCCCTCTTGGGATAGAACATACCTTGCAAAATGGGCTTGAGGAATTGGCGGAAGAGAGGAGCGTTCTGCAGGAAAGTGGAAGCAGTTCTTCTTATTCTGACACTAAAGCTTCAGACGCTTCAGAGCTGTCGGACAGCATTGAAATCAGCACTTCCGCACCAAAAAGTACCAATTCCGTATCAAAGTCAGAAACAAGTTCCGCTGCGCAAAAAAACAACTCTCAACCAGCATCTGCCCAGCCCTCTGCCCCAAAACAGGAAACCAGCTCCCCGCCAGCTGTGTCCAAACCCTCATCTTCCAATTCCAGCACAGCCCAGCCGGTAACGCCAAGTCCGGAACCTTCCCGCCCTTCAACATCTAAGCCGGAAACATCCAGCACAGACAGCAACAATTCTTCCTATGTGGAGCGTGTTGTTGCGCTCGTAAACCAAGAAAGGGCTAAAGAGGGACTCAGCCCACTGTCAATCAATAAATCTGCTGAGGCAGCCGCTCTGGTACGTGCGAAAGAAACTGTAACCAGCTTCTCGCATACAAGACCCAACGGAAGCAGTTTCAGTACCGCCCTAGCCGAACAGGGGGTCAGTTATCGGACTGCCGGGGAAAACATCGCCTGGGGACAGAAAACTCCGGAACAGGTTATGCAGGGGTGGATGAACAGCCCGGGGCACAGAGCCAATATTATGAACCCCAGTTTTTCCTCCATCGGCGTTGGATACTACCGCAGTGCGGCTGGTACCAATTACTGGACCCAGTTATTTATCGGCTAGTCACTCAGACTATTAAGTAAAAAGCAAATAAAAAGCGGGAGCTCCCCAAATAATGGGGACTCCTGTATTTTTGGGGGAATTTTCAGAAACGCAAACTTTAAGCAAGCGCAATTATATCCAAGCGGAATGCTAAACTGTATAAAAACAACATTACTATAATTATCCGGTTTTACTCAACTTTTTAATTTAATTGCAGGGATTAAAAATATAAAAAAGTAACGGTTGACAAAACACCTGAATATTAGTATATTAGTAAAAGCGAATATTCTAACAAGGAGATGCTTATGCCGCAATTTGAAAAAACAGCCCGCGTAGAGGAAAACTGCGTCGCCTGTGGTAACTGTGTTAAAAGCTGCCCCCTTTCTGCGATTACGGTGTATAAAGGGTTATACGCCCTGGTGGATGAAAACAAATGTGTTGGCTGTGGAAAGTGTAAAAACGCCTGCCCTGCCGGAGTCATCGAACTATATCCGAAGGGAGGCGTCTTATGAAAAAACGATGGTACGACTATCTCTGGATTTTTTCTTCCATCTACCTGGTTTTGGGTTTTTTCAATATCCTTTTTGCCTGGCTGGGGCTTATTTGTTTTATCACCCCACTGCTCATCTCAATCATCGGCGGAAGCAAGGCGTACTGTAACCGGTATTGCGGGCGCGGACAGTTATTTGAACTGTTAGGCGGCAGGTTTGGTTTGTCCCGTAAAAAAACGCCGCCGAAATTCCTGTCTTCAAAATGGTTCCGCTACAGTTTTTTAACCTTTTTTATGGTCATGTTTTTTCTAATAGTTTATTCCACTTACCTTGTCTTCGCAGGGGCAACTTTAAACGAAGCCGTCACCCTCCTATGGGTCTTCAAACTCCCTTGGCAGTGGGTGAATACATCCTTCGTAAGCCCCTGGATTGCACAGTTCGCCTTTGGATTCTACGGTGTGGTGCTCACTTCAACGGTACTTGGACCCATCACAATGCTTTTGTTTAAACCGCGTTCATGGTGCGTCTACTGCCCTATGGGGACCATGACGCAGGGAATTTGTAAAATTAAACACAGAAAGGGATAAAAAATGGAGGAAAAAGCAAAACAGGTTGCAGATATGTTAAAGGTACTGGCAAACGAAAACCGGCTGTTGGTTCTTTGTACTCTAATGCGGCGGCCTTTAACGGTAAGCGAGCTTTCAAAATATGTGCCGGGTATTACCCAGTCAGCGTTGTCACAACATTTATCATTGCTGAAAGCGCACGGGATATTGGAGTATGAAAAAAAAGGCCAGAATATCACCTATTCTATTGCCGATCACCGGGTAGAAGAAGTGATATACGTACTGGAAAAATATTACTGCGATCCTGACGATTAACCCCACGGTCTGCAGAAATCCCTAGCTGCCGCTGTTTGACCAAAAGCGCCGGGCATTGCGGATTCAGCTGATTTCCCGGCCGTACGTTTCCGGTATTGATGAAAAGGAGCATATTATGAAACTGATTGTCAACCAAAACAAATGTCCGCAGAACCACAAATGCCCCTCCATTGCTGTCTGCCCCAAGGGTGCTATTACCCAGAAAGACATTTACTCTCTTCCTGAAATTGACGAAAAACTCTGCATTCTCTGCGGAAAATGTATGAGGTACTGCCCCAAAGGAGCATTTGAAAAGGTATAATTTTTGCAGAAACCACTTTCAATAAAATAGGCATTGGATAAAACCAATGCCTGTTTTATTTATGCTTGCCGCAGAAATTTCGCAAACCGGCACGCCGGACTTCCAATGTTTATCTTTTCACAATTTTTTATTGAGGCGTTCCGACATAAGCAGCATGAAAGTGGTAAAAAGCAGCAAATACAGGGGATACAGGCCAATCTGAACCTGAGATCAATCCAAACAACGGCGGCCTAAGAGTTATCCCCACATAAACGCTTGCCATCTGGATGCCTATAATGGCCTGTGAATTTTCCTTTCCGAAATTAAACGGTGTTGAATGAATGAAAGAGGGGTAGACAGGCGCACAGCCAAGGCCGATGACCAACAAACCGAGCAGGGGCCGGAGCTTCCCATTTCACTGGCATTGCAACCAGAAGCGTGCCAGCTGTCGTTGTAAAAACACCTACCCGGTCTTATCCCCTGCCCTGTCGGCAATAAAGCCGCACAGGAAACGGCCAAAGGTTACTCCAAGGAAAAAGAGCAAAGCAAAGCTGGCGGCAACACCGGTATCAATCCCACGGTATTGCACTGCTTGCCCAAAGGCCTGCAGTCGACTCCAGTGCGCAATAGGAAAAAAATGCGACCAGAACCAGTGGGACGCCTTTTATTTTTAAAGCTCCCGCCAGCTCCAATGCTTTCGCTGGTACTTCTTCCTGTGCTTTCTCCTTATCTTTGTGTTTCCATAACGGTAGGCTGATAAAAAGTACCGCGGCTAAAACAATCTGAACAAGTGAAACTGCGCTATACCCACTGTTCCAGCCATATCCGCCAGTCAGACAGTGGCTCATTATATAAGGGCTGACCGCTGCGCCAACTCCCCAAAAGCAATGAAGCCAACTCATATGGCGTGACGAATAGTGCAGTGCAACGTAATTGTTAAGTGCAGCGTCAACTGCCCCCGCCCCAAGCCCATACGGGACAGCCCAAATACAAAGCAGGAAAAAGGAATTTGAAACAGAAAACCCAAAAAGCGCAACGGCAGTCATCAGCACACTGACAGCCGTTATAAGCCCCGCACCAAACTTTCTTGTTAGCCTGTCGGACAAAAGGCTAGAAACAATAGTGCCGGCTGCAATAATCATGGTAACAATTCCGGCAAATGAAACAGAAACCCCCAGTTCGCCATGCATGACAGGCCATGCGGATCCAATCAAAGAATCCGGCAGCCCAAGGCCGATAAAAACGATATAGATCATAACCAATAAAAGCGAGCACATATGCACCATCCTAATATTACAAAATTGCCGTGCCGGGTACTTTCCAAATCGTTTTTATCTGCCTTATTGTAGCAGAACAGCCCCTAAGAGGCAAGCTCTCAAGCAGTGCCTTTTTGTACATGTACATGCGTTCATCTATTCACGTTTGACATCCCCAACCCTTTTTCAGTAGCTGCAGTCCGGTCCTGTTCGCTTTCTCCAAAGCCTTTCCTCCTTTTTTCACTCTTTGGAGAGCGGCCGCATATGCTGTCAAGAGGTGAATAAAATTGACCGAACACTATCCTTTCATAAACACGCCGCTCCCATATGGATATGACGCGCTTGAACCGTATATCGACCAGCAGACCATGCACCTGCACCATGACAGGCACCTGCAAACATATATTGACAACTTGAACGCAGCCTTAAAAAATGCCCCGACTTACAGGAAATGTCCCTTGAAGAACTGATCTGTACTTCCGGCAAACTACCCGCCGACATTGGCGTACCGGTTTTACGCAATGCCGGCGGCGTTTATAACCACCGTTTCTATTTTGACGGGATGAGCACGCCTTCTGGGTCGAGGCCGTTCGGTATTCTGGCAGGAGCGGTCAATCAAAGTTTTACAAACTTTGACAGGTTTAAGGAAACGCTCAGTGCCGCAGCGCTTTCCATCTTTGGTTCGGGCTACGCCTGGCTTGCCAGCGACAGGGCCGGCCGGCTTCGGGTCATCACCACTCCAAACCAGGAAACGCCGCTGCCCTGCGGGTTCTGCCCAATTCTCAACGTTGATGTCTGGGAACACGCTTATTACCTGAAACATTATAACAAAAGGGCCGATTATATTGGCGATTGGCTCAGCGTTGTAAACTGGCAGATGGTCAGCGACCGTTATCTTCTCTGCCGCCGCCATTGACAATAAAAAAACGGTTTCCATGCCGGAGAGCGGAATCATTTAATTTTACACAGGCAGCAAGGCCCGCCGGGCACGTCTTAATACGTGGCCGGCGGGCTTAATGCGCATTTATGCAATCTGCTACAGGCTAAATATTTGCTTTATATTTGTCACTCTTTGTCAAATCTCAGAATAGGATAAACAAAGAAAAAAGCAGAATTTCCATTTACTATAAAACTTCAAATATGAAAGGGTGGTTAAATATGATACCGGCCATTGTAATTATAGTTGTATCGGCAGCGGTTCTCACTGCGCTGATATTTTTTGGCATCTGGTATTTTCGCTTCCGCCATTTTAAATCTACAGCTGATAAGGAGAAACAGCAGGCTATGATTAATGACACATTAAAACCGGCCGGCTTTGCTTACGATCCGAAAGGCGATATTTTTTATTCGACTATGGATTGCTGGCAGCGTGAAATAGGGTATTGCAAACTGTTCGACGAGGGTTCCCCCCTTTTCAATATGGTTATGGACTGTGAACCCGTAACTTTCTCGTACGGCGGCAAACGGTGGCTCATCGAACTGTGGAAAGGGCAGTATGGAATTACCACCGGCGCAGAAATTGGGATTTATAACACCAGCCGGGATGATATCCACACCGACAAATTTACAGGAACGTACTATGAACCGATCACCGACGCAGAGCGTCTGCCTCTTTCTATTGTTCTAAGAAAAAACAAAAAAGTGGTATTTCGCCGCAAATCCCTTCATTGGTGGTTGACCGGGTTTGTACTCGGGGAATTTTCTCAGCCGGAAGAACTTACTATGACCGCTAAAATCAAATTTCCCAACCGGGAAATGTGCAATGCTTTCTTAGGGGGACTGCGTGGAATTGGCTATACCTCCGAAGAATATGCCGTACGGTTTAATACCGTTACAATCAACTATGACAAGCCGCGCTCTCCTCAGCCTGTCTCCCAGAGCCTGGCTAAAAGAGTTGTAGTGCAGCAGTTCAACGAGGCCAATTGCAGGCTGTTCCGGTACGTCACAAAGGATTATCCAACCACGATAGATAAACTTGAGTATATTCAACACGCCTTCCCCGAATTATTTGATTTATTCCTACACTCGCTTTATGCAAAAGGGTTGTTTGAGACCTTCGGATGGCTAATCGACCTCATCCGCCCGAAACCGACGCCTCCGAAACCGTGTCCGGATCCTTGCTCGGAACCGTATCCGGATCCTTGCAGAGAAGTGCCATCAGAAACTTTTTCAGAGCCTACCCTGGAAGCCTTGCCTGACCTCTCTCCAGAATCCGTATCAGAACTCTTACCTGAGCCTGCTTCGGAAGCTGCGTCGGAAGCTTCTCTGGAACCTGTATTGGAGCTCTTGCCCGAACCTGCTCCGGAAACTGTGTCGAAATTCTTTCCACGGCCTTGCCCAAGGGCTTGTCAACATCCTTTGTATACCTGTACAAAGGTAAGCTCTACCGATTCGTTCTGTCCGCGACAAAAATCAAACTGTGTCTACTACTACCCCCATTGTGAAAAAAATTGCGACTGCACTTCATCAGCCGTTTATAACGGCGTCTGGAAAGCCTGTTCAAAAAGCTTCAAAAAACACGGCTCCGGCGGCTGCTGCGGGAGATAACGGTATGCTTACGGTTAACCGCCGGTTAAAAGGCGTTTACCATACAGCCCCGATTGTGCAGTTCAATTCCAAATCAAAATTTATTATTATGAGCGATTGCCACCGCGGCAAAGGAAACATTGGGGATAATTTCCAGCCAAACCAGCCGGTTTATATCGGCGCGCTGGAATACTATTATGACAGCGGCTTTTCCTATATCGAACTAGGCGACGGCGATGAGCTTTGGGAAAACAGGTGTCTGAAGCCAATTATTGAAGCGCACAGCGACGTTTTTGAACTGCTGTCCCAGTTTTATAACAACGACAGGCTTTATATGCTGTACGGAAACCATGATGCTGCAAAGCAGAAGAAATCCTACCTGAAATCAAACTGCTACAGCTATTACTGTGATTCCGCCCTTTGTCAGAAACCTCTCTTCCCCGGAATTGAAATACCGGAGGGATTGATTCTGCAGGACAGCAAGACAAAAAATCAAATTTTATTGATTCACGGCCATCAGGTCAGTTTTTTAAACGATACACTTTGGCCTTTGACAAGATTCTTGGTCCGCCATATATGGAAGCCTTTGGAGTCTATTGGCTTTTTAGCGCCTACGGGCCCCAGTTGGCCGCGGGAAAAAGCGGAAAAAGCGGAGCGGAAGCTTTCTTCCTTTGCAAAGCAGGAAAAAATCATGATGATAGCGGGTCACACCCACCGCCCTGTTTTTGCAAAGCCGGGAGACACTCCGTACTTCAACGACGGTAGCTGTGTCCATCCGGGGGGAATTACAGGGATTGAAATTGAAAACGGGATGATTTCACTGGTAAAATGGTATGTGAGCAGCAGAAAAGACCGCACAATGTATATTGAACGGGAACTGATGGCAGGTCCTGTCAGTCTGACAGACTACAGCATGCAATAAGCATAATAAAAATCCCCCGGCTTTGCCGGGGGTATTTCATAGACGGGCCAAACCCTCTGTTACTAGCAGCACGCGCACAGCGCGTCGGTCCCGTCTGCCACCCGCAAAGTCTGTTCCTTGCCGCTCGTAAACGGGTTCCCCTTTTTTAGATATTTCCCATTGTCATCTGTTCTACCGACCGGTCTTCATCCAGCTGATTCTTTATGTACTCCGCAATCCGTTTCGCATTCTTGCCTGCCGTATCTACATGGTATCCCCGGCTCCAAAACTCCCGGTTCCGGTATTTATATTTCAGCTCCGGGAACCTTTCATAAAGCATGAGGCTGCTTTTCTCTTTGAGAAACTCTATGAAACTCGAGACAGAATATTTCGAAGGTATCTCCAGGAGCATATCCACGCGGTCCGGGCACACCTCTGCCTGTATGATTCTTACTCCTTTCCAGTCACATAGCTGCCTTAAAATCTTTCCTACCGCCTCTCGTTTCTCGTGGTAGAACACCTTCCTTCGCTCGGGGCAAAGACTATATGGTATTTGCAATTCCATTTCGTGTGTAATAGACTGCTCACGTCGTTCAGGCTCATCTGAATGTCCTCCCTTTGCTATTTTAATGCAGTTGGCACACCGCATTCTCATTTTAGCAAAGGGAGTTTTTCTGTCTCCTTTACTCCCTAGCCTCTCCTGAACCACTCGCCTAGCGAGTGGTTTTACATTACAATAAAGGAGCCGCATTTCATGCGGCTCCTTTATTGTTTATTAACCCCGTTTGAATAAAACATCCTTTTCGTACTGTTTCACTTCATCAAGCCACGTCTCCCGGACGGGTACACCCATCATTTCACAATAGTAGTCCCAGACAGCGGCAAACGGATAACTTTTAAGTTCCTCGAGCATTACAAGACGGGCGGTATAATCGCCTTCCAGTTCAAGTTTTTCAAGCTTTTGAGTCGGCTCCAGCTTTGCCCGGAGAAGAGCCTTTATCATATTTCGGGTTCCAATTACCCAGGCAGCAATCCTGTTAATCGACGCGTCGAAGAAGTCAAGCCCAATATGCGTCCGTTCAACAAGACCCCGTCGTACAAGGCTTTGGGCAATGGCAACCAGCTCGTCATCCATAACAACAACGTGGTCGCTGTCCCACCGCACCGGGCGGCTGACGTGGAGCATCAGTTCATCGGTATAAAGGAGGACGGAAGGAATTTTATCCGAGATGACCTCAGTCGGATGGAAATGCCCCGCATCCATGCAGTAGGCGATCCCACGGGAGATCGCGTAGCCCATGCAAAATTCATGGGAGCCTACCGTGTAGCTCTCCGCCCCGATGCCGAACACCTTGCTCTCAAGGGAATCAAGATTGCAGGCAGGGTCGATCTTTTCAGCCATCACTTCGTCAAGAGCCGTCATCATCCGCCGGCGAGGAGATTCCCGGTCAACCGGGACATCCTTATAGCCGTCTGGAAACCAGAAATTGTTGACACACTTCTGCCCCAGCTCGCGGCCAAAATACTCGCCCACCCTACGGGAGCGCTTACAGTGCTCAATCCAGAACGCACGCACATTCGGGTCTGCTGAGGAAATAGTAAAGCCACTCTCCGCCATTGGATGGGAAAAACAGGTGGGGTTGAAATCCAGTCCCAGTTCGTTTTCTTTTGCCCATTCAACCCAATTTTTAAAATGCGCCGGTTCTATTTCGTCCAAATCAATCGGACAATTTGGTTCCGCGTAAATAGCATGGAGCGCAAGTTTGTGTTTCCCCGGAATCATAGAAAAAGCCTTTTCCAAATCCTGCCGCAGCTCGCTGGCCGTACGGGCACGCCCGGGATAATTCCCCGTTGCCTGGATACCGCCCGACAGGGCAATATCTGGAAAAAGGAAACCGTTCAAATCATCCCCCTGCCAGCAATGGAGTGAGATTTTAATTTTTTGAAGTTCTTCCAGCACCCGGTCAGTATCCACGCCAATCCCCGCATAGACTTCTTTTGCAAGCTCATAAGCCTTCTTTGTTTGATTCATCTAAAAAACTCCTTCGCCAAACGGGCTGTACCCGCCTTACTTCATTTCACTTAAAACCTTTTCACGAGTCTTTTCCAAAAACTCCTGCACCCGGACAACCTGATCAGTACGCGCGCTTTCAATCGCGGCAAAAATGTGAGCGACCGACTGAAGGTTGTCCTCTACATTGGTTTCCATCCGCTCGCCGCCATCCAGCCAGCGGACAAATTTTTCGACCAGCCAGGTGTTGGCCCACTTTTTTTGCTGGAGCAACGGGATTGGGACACCTTCCCCTTCCAAAGCTTTTGCAATGGTTGTTTCCGGGTTATAGGGGAATACTTCAAGCTTTCTCTGGTTTAAAAGGAGCGTGCCATTTTCACACTCCGCGCGGAAATATTCGTGGCTCCACCAGTTCAGAGTAACAGCATTGGATTTCGCACCCTCATAAACCGCTTTCACACCGTTTTCAAAGGTCATTGTAATCAAGGCGTTGCAATCCCCTTTAAATTCCCCCCATGAGGGCCGCCAGCTCTGCATATATATTGTTTCGCACTTGGCGCCCGCAAGGTCGGCAAGAATATCAAGGTGATGAACAGCACCTTCAAGCATCAGCGGATAAGCAATTTCATGCCGGAATTCGCCCCAGCTCCCGTATTTCCGGCAGTCGCAGGTAAAACGGGTGACAAGGTAATCAAGCGTTCCCCACCTGCCGCTGCGGAGCTGACCGCGTAGCGAGGTCTTATCCTGGTCAAAACGGTGGCTCATCGTCACGCCCATTTTCAGCCCGGCACGTTTTACCTTTTCCGCAATCCGTACCGCGCCTTCAAGGGTATCGGCAATTGGTTTTTCCGACAGGATATGCAGGTTGTATTTGATCGCCAGGTCGACAATTTCTTCATGGTGCGCCGGTGTGACTACATTGATGCAGAAATCCGCCTTGTTTTCACGGAACGCGGTTTCCGCATCAGTATAGCACTGCTTTTCAGATAAATTCAAATATTTTTTTGCACATTCAAGTGCCTGAGGGTTGCGGTCGACCGCAGCCACGACTTCAAGCGTTCCATCTTTGATATTCGGGGGAAGGAAATGTTCGCACCACCACTCGCCCCAGGAGCCGATACCGACTAAAATTGCTTTATATGCCATTATAATTCCTCTTTCACTTTTAGTTGCCTGTTCCGCACTTTAAATTTGGCCGGCAGTCCACAGGATGCCGCGGCGCAGGATTTCACGAAAATATTCGTTAGAATAGGAAGTATTGCAATGTCCGGACTGGTAACAAAACACCTTGGATTTCTGATACTGTTTGGTCCAGGCGACAGTCGAAATGTTTTTCGGGTGGCTGGTTGTCATTAAAACCTCAATTCCGGGAATCCCCTCTACCCCGTCCGACTCATAGGCTTCGTCCACCATGGTAAAATCCGGGATACCCTTCATGATCGGGTGATCAGGGGCGGCAACGTGAAAGTTCATCGTTTCATCAAGATGATAGTCGCGGTATTTCTTAGGGTCAAGCCCCGTAACCTCTTTCCAGAGAGGCCATTCCTGAAATGCTAAAATGGAATGATGGAGCATTAGGATTCCCTGGCCGGTCTCTCCGAGCCCGCTCAAAACGTCCAGCGCCTCACCCTCATACCACGGGCCGTCATTGACCGGGGTATCCAGCCACATTGTGTAAAAAACAACAACGTCGTAGCTTTCCCTTACCTCTTTTGAGCTGCTTGTAAACTGTTCCAGATGCTGGATGTAGCAGTGCATTTCCGGAAATGATTCAAACATCTCCTGAAAAGGCTGGACTTCATAAGAGTGGTGTCCAACAACTACAGCCACCTTAAGCGGAGTTTTTGCCATAATAATTCCCCCTGAAAATTTGAATTGTATAGTATGATAAGCAATAATAATGACAATTAAGAACACAAATACTTCCAGACCATTGCATACAAAAATTTTTCTCAAACAGCAAAGCGTTATCCAAACGCAACATCAAGTACCATCATCAGAATAAACCCGAGCATCGCTGCGAGTGTTGCGCTGTTTGTATGCTCGTTGTAAGCCTGCGGAACCAGTTCGTCAACCACTACATAAATCATAGCACCGGCGGCAAAGGCCAGCATAAACGGCATAACCTGAACAATTGTGAAAGCAAGAAGAGCACCGATTACACCCGCTACCGGCTCAACAACACCGGAAAGCGCACCGCATACAAATGATTTCCGTTTGCTGAACCCTTCTTTAAGCAGCGGCAGGGAGATTGCCGCACCTTCCGGAAAGTTTTGAAGAGCCATGCCGAGCGCCAGCATAAGCGCCCCCGCAAACGTCACTGGAGAGCCGCTTTTCGCAGACAGGGCAAAGCTGAGTCCCACGGCCATCCCTTCCGGAATATTATGTAAAGTAACAGCAAACACAAGCATGGTTGTGCGCTTGAGCCTGCTGGACATCCCCTCCGGCTTATCCGAACCAAAATGAAGGTGAGGAAGAAGTTTATCAAGCAGGAAAAGAAAAGCGCCGCCTGTACAGAAGCCCGCTGCCGCAGGAATCCACTCGCCCATCCCAAGCTGGACGGAAAGTTCCATTGCCGGCAGAAGCAACGACCAAAAGGAAGCCGCCAGCATAATGCCCGACGCAAACCCCAAAAACACCTTTTGGAGCGATACCTTCACCTGTCCTCTGAACAAAAAAACCATGGCGGCACCAAGGACTGTCCCCAAAAACGAAAAACTTGTTCCAAGCAGCGAAAGAAAAATCGGATTGTCCACCAATTTTCATCCTTTTTATTTAGACTAATACCTATATTATAACGATTCCCGGTTTTATCGCAATAGAATTTGCAAAAATTGCAGATATAACCAGCTATAAATTACGGATTATTGTTAAAATTTCACAGGATATTTTTATTTTAGCACTCTTCTGGTTAGAGTGCTAATTTTACAAATTCTTAAAATTTCATGCAATATATTCTTACAATCCCGGGATAAAATAAAACTGTAAACAAAAGGGAACGGCTCATGCCAGAGGGAAGGTGGTTGCCATGGGCCAAAATAAATATAAAGACCAATAACATTGCTATTAAAAATTATCAGGAGGGAATTTTATGTTTGACTTAATGCCGTTTGGACGCAGGGACGACTGGTTCCGCTCCCTGGAATCAATGGAAAAAGATTTTCTTAACGGATTTGGAGGTTCTCTTGGCTCTTTCCGTACCGACGTACTTGATAAAGGAAACAAATATATTGTAGAAGCAGAGCTCCCCGGTTTTGAAAAAAAGGACATCAGCATTGATGTAGAAAACGGTTATCTAACTGTACGCGCCGAGCACAAAGAGGAAAAGGAACAAAAAGAAGACGGGCGTTATTTGCGGCGAGAGCGCCGGTACGGCTCCTTCGTCCGTAGCTTTGACGTAAGCGACATTGATGAGAAAGAAATCAAGGCGTCTTATGAGAACGGGCTTCTGACCCTGACGATGCCGAAAAAGGAGCCTTCTCAAAGGCCGGCTCCAAGAAGGATTGAGCTGGAATAAAAACTGTATAAAAAGCGGAAAGGGACGTCCCTTTCCGCTTTTTATACAATAATTTTCGATAGGCTCAGTCTTCCTATTTTCATTTTGTGTAAAAAATGCTATACTGGCAAAAAGGAGTGAACGCAATGCGGGCTGAAATACAATACTTGCACCACAGCGGGTTTACTGTAAAAACACAAAACTATTTCCTGGTTTTTGATTATGACGGAATTCCTCCGCAGTTCGCCCCTTTCCCTGCCGAATACAGGACGGCGGTTTTTGCGTCCCACCGCCACAGCGACCACTACGTTCCCGGTATTTTGGCGTGGAAAGAAAAGAATCCGGCTATACAGGTTATCCTTTCCTATGACATTCCTTCAAAAGCGGGCTGTTTTTCTATCCGTCCGGATGAAACGCTGTGGCTTGACGGCGTTACGGTAAAGGCGCTTGACTCCACAGACGAAGGAGTTGCTTTTCTCGTAGAAGCAGACGGTCTGACAATCTACCACGCGGGCGACCTCAACTGGTGGCACTGGAACGGGGAAAGCGACTTCTATAATGCTGAAATGGCGCTGAACTACCGCCGTGAAATAGAAAAGCTTGCGGGGATAAAAATAGACCTCGCCTTTGTCCCACTTGACCCACGGCTGGAGGACGCCTACCTGTACGGTATGGATTTCTTTGCGCGTACAACCCAAGCAGAAATGATTTTCCCCATGCACATGTGGGGAGATCACAGCGTAATCGGGCGGCTGAAATCCGACCCACGTGCGGCGGAATACGCCGCGAGCGTAGTGAAAATCACCGCGCCGGGGCAGACTTTCACCTTTAGTCGATGATTTCAATCCAATAGCCGTCCGGGTCTTCGATAAAATAGAGGTCCATTTCCCGGTTTTCATAACAAATACAGCCCATTTCCTCATGCAGGGAGTGGGCCTCTTTCTTATCCGGCACACGGTAACAAATATGAAACTCCTTATCGCCCAGATCATATGGTTGTGTGCGGTCACGCAGCCAGGTGAGCTCAAGCTGAGCGTCAGTCTGCCCGTCTCCCAGAAATACAATGGTAAACGCTCCCTCCGGGCCGTTTACCCGCCGGACTTCGGTTAATCCCAGTGCCCTGCGGTAAAACGCAAGGCTTTTTTCAAGATCAAAAACGTTAAAATTCGTGTGCAGATAACATGCATTCATGTCAAAGCCCCTTTTCCACTCTTATTTATATTTACCATAACACAAAGCGATGTTTTTTTCTATTCTTTTTTGAAAAATCAAGCATATGCCGTTCTATTTTTCAGTAATTCCACTTAAAAATTCACCGGTTTTCACAATAATTCTTTGCAAATTTCCCAGTTCGTGTTATAATGCATTCATAAGAAAGGAGGCAGAAGCGTTATGGAAAAACTTGCCCTTGAATTTGTTCAAAAAATGCTGCGGCTTTATTTTGAAGAACGCAACCTTAACGTAATTGTCTCCTACCTGGATTCTGTTGTTACATGGATTGGGTTCGGCAAAAATGAAAGCTGCACCTCTTATGAAAACGCGATTAAAGCGCTTCAGAAAGAAGGGCAGTTGTATCACGGCTCATTTACAATCCAAAAAAGCCACTTATTTGTTCAAAATAACAATAACGGTATTTTTACCGTTTACGGTTCTATGACAATCCGCGAAAACAGCACGGAACAGGATATGGCTGATATTGATGTGCGCCTCACCGCTGTGTGCCGCACCTCGGCTAATGGAATGAAACTGTGTCATGTACACCTGTCTCAGCCCAGCGAAGATCAACGTGATGATCAATTTTTCCCTGTTCTCTTTTCAAATCAGACCGGTTATTTAAGGAAACTGCTGGACGAAAAACATCCGCACTCAAGGCGCGCAACGCTGACCTGCAGGCTATTACTAATAATATTCCCGGAGGCGTATTCCGTTGCCTGTTTGATGAAAAGCTCACCCTACTTTATGTCAGCGACGGATTTATTTCCATGTTTGGGTATACAAGAGAAGAAATTGAAGATAAATTCGGAAACAGCTTTTGGGAAATGATTTACCCGGAAGACCGGGAGGAGGCTCTTGTCTCTGCCCGGAAACAGATGAAGACCGGCAATACCAAAGAACTGGAATACCGGATAATCTGCAAGGACGGCACTGTTTTACATGTTCTGGACAAAGGGCAGCGGATTGTCAATGACCGCGGAGAGGAATCTTTTTACTGTATCTTGATTGATATGACCGCTCAGAAAAAAGGACAGGAAGAGCTCCGGCTCAGTTTGGAACGGCATAAAATCATCATGGATCAGGCTACTGATATCATATTTGAATGGGATATATTGAATGATTCTTTAATATTCTCATCTAATTGGGAAAAGAAGTTCGGCTACAGCCCTATCAACAAGCAAATCAGCACACAGATTCCGCTCAGCGCCCGCATCCACGAGGATGACCGGTCATCCTTTACAGAAATTATGGAAACTGTCAAAGGCGGCGCTCCTTATACGGAAGCCGAATTCCGCATTCAAAATGCTGATGGTCGGTTTATTTGGTGCAGGATCCGTGCAACTACGCAGTACAACCAGGAGGGCGGGCCAGTTAAGGCGGTTGGTGTTATTGTTGATATTGACAGTGAAAAAAAGTCGAGGCAAGCGTTGCTTGATAAGGCGGAAAGGGACTCCCTGACCGGGCTTTACAATAAAATGGCCGCCCAAAATGAAGTAGAGCGGTTTATTGACGATTCCAACGGGTCAGGTCTCAGCGCGCTGATGATTATCGACATTGATAATTTCAAGATGTTCAACGATACTCTTGGCCACCTTTTTGGGGACGCTGTGCTCTCCCATATTTCAAGTGAAATGAGAAAGCAGTTCCGATCAAGCGATATCATAGGAAGGATGGGCGGAGACGAATTTATCGTCTTTCTCAAAAATATTCCCAATACAGAATTTGCGGAACAAAAGGCTGAACAGCTGACTACAATCTTCAGCACCCTGTTCGCTGATGAAAAAAAGGATTACCAAATCACCTGCAGCGTCGGCATTGCCGTTTATCCGCAGGATGGAAAAGATTTTAACCGCCTTTACCATAACGCAGACCTCGCTTTATACAAAGCGAAAAGCAAGGGAAAAAACCGCTGTGTCCGTTTTAACCAAAAGTTGGAGGAAGAAGAAGTTTTCGGTATGGCGCCGCAGCCTCATTCCAATACTTTGATTGACTCCGATCAAAATGCCAAATCACTCAGCGACCGCCTGATTGAGTACGTTTTCAGCATCCTGTATAAATCGGACGATCTTGAAACCGCCGTCAGCCTGATGCTGGAATTGATCGGCAAGCAATTTAACGTCAGCCGGGCCTATATTTTTGAAAACACTGAAGACGACCTGTACTGCAACAACACGTTTGAATGGTGCAATACCGGCATTACGCCGGAAATTGACCACCTGCAAAATATATCTTATGAAAAAGACCTGGGCGGAAATTTCTATGAAAAGTTCAACGAAAACGGCATTTTTTACTGCCGCGAGCTTACAAATCTGCCGGAAAGCCTGTACCGGATTCTCGCCTCACGGGGCATCAAATCTATGCTTCAGTGCGCTATCCGCGACAAAAGCGTTTTCAAAGGCTTCGTCGGCTTTAACGAATGCGGTGCGCACCGGTTCTGGACAAAGGAACAGATTGACGTTCTTTCAATGCTGGCACAGATTCTCAGCACTTTCCTGCTAAAACAGCGCTCCCAGGATAGATTGGCACGCACTGCCGGTCAGATGGAAATGCTTCTTGAGCAACAGAGTTCCCTGATCTACACGGTCGATAAAAACTACAATCTTCTTTACGTAAACCACAAGACACGTGAATTGGCCCCTTCCGTTCAGATTGGAACGACTACATGTTACGAAGCCTTTTTTGGACGCAGCACTCCCTGCGAAATTTGCCCAATTCAATTAATAAAAAAAGGCGAAGCTAGCAATTCTATGGAAATTTACAACGCCTATCTGGATATTTGGACGTCGACCGATGTTTCTGCCCTCACTTGGGATGGAAAAGACGCATATCTATTGACTTGTCACGACATTTCCAAATATAAAACTTCCCAAAAACAGAACAATAGTTAAAACACGGCGATTAACGCCGTGTTTTTCTTTTTATAGTAAGACTAAACACATCTCTTTCTGACCATCCTATTGGAAGAGAGGTGACAAATAAAATGGAATCTATTTGGAGTAAAACAACCGAATTCAGCCCCCGTTCCACTTTAAACGGCAACCAAAAGGTCGACGTTGCCGTGATTGGGGGTGGTATGGCTGGTATCCTGACAGCCTGGCGGCTGAAACAGGAGGGCTTCCGTCCCCTAATCCTGGAAGAGCGGACTATTGCGAGCGGCCAAACCCGGAACACAACGGCTAAAATTACCTCCCAGCATGGGCTTATCTACAATAAATTGGTAGAAACGCTCGGTGAAGAAGCGGCCCGCCAATACGCAGAAGCAAACCAAAAAGCGATTCAGGACTATAAAAAGCTGATTGTAACCGAAAAGATTGACTGCAATTTTGAAGAAAAGCCTGCATTTCTCTATTCGCTGAAAGAAGAGGAGCCGATGATGCGGGAAGCCGAAGCGGCCGCGAAGCTGGGAATTGACGCCGCTTTTGTCAATCAAACAGAACTTCCCTTCGCGGTGAAAGGCGCCGTACGGTTTGACAGCCAGGCACAATTCCACCCTTTGAAATTTTTAAAGGAAATTTCAAAAGACATTGATCTTTGCGAAGGAACAAAGGTACTGTCGGTTAACGGAAACAGTGTGGAAACAAACCGTGGAACCGTGACGGCAGAAGCGGTGGTTTTCGCGGCCCATTACCCATTTCCAAACGTTCCCGGGTACTACTTTATGAGGATGCATCAGGAGCGCAGTTATGTGCTGGCACTGAAAAATGCTGTGCAGCTAAATGGGATGTACCTGGGCATTGATCAGGAAGATGGCTGGTCGCTTCGCAATGCGGGTGAATATCTGCTGTTCGGCGGAGGAAATCACCGTACCGGCGAAAACCGGCCTGGCGGAAAATACAGACGACTGCGGGAAAAAGCGCGGGAACTCTGGCCGGAAAGCATCGAGACTGCATGCTGGTCGGCACAGGATTGCATGCCGCTGGACAGCGTTCCTTATATCGGCCAGTTTTCCGAATCAACCCCCAACTGGTATGTAGCAACCGGTTTCCAAAAATGGGGGATGACTTCCGCAATGGTTGCCGCGAATTTAATTTCCGACCTGATCCTGGGGCGGGAAAACTCCTTTGCAGAAGTTTTCTCACCCCAGAGATTTACCCCCGGGGCTTCTGCGAAATCTTTCCTGCAGGAAGGTATGCATGCTGTGCGCGACCTGTCCCGCAGATTTTTGGAAGCGCCCCGGGCCGAACTGGACGCCCTGCCCGAGGGGCACGGTGGAATTATAGAGGCCGGCGGGGAAAAAATAGGCGTATATAAGGATAAGGACGGTAATACCTACGCTGTTTCCATCCGTTGTCCCCATCTGGGATGCCAGCTCGAATGGAACCCGGATGAAAAAAGCTGGGACTGCCCCTGCCATGGCTCCCGGTTTGACTATAAAGGAAAGCGGCTGGACAACCCCGCACAGGAGGACTTGATAGATGAAACCAACGCAGATTAAAAAAGAGGCCGTCCCCTATTTTGAGGGATGGTATTTTAAACAATACAACGGCTGCGACACTTTAGCCTTTATTCCGTCTATCCACCGAAACAGCAACGGTGACCGTTACGCTTCCCTTCAGGTAATTACTGATGATGGATCTCGCCGCCTGCGCTTTCCTGCAAGCCAGTTTGCGGCAGACGCTGAGCGCACCCAAATTCAACTTGAAAATAATATTTTCTCTTTCAAAGGTTGCAGGCTCAACCTTAACCGTGACGGTCTGCAGATAAACGGTACGCTCCGGTACGGGCTTTTTACCCGCCCCAAATACGACATTATGGGGCCATTCTGCCTGGTCCCGGCACTGCAGTGCCGGCACAGCGTCTTTAGCTACTACCACCAGGTCGACGGCAGTGTTATACTAAACGGTAGGTCGTACCATTTTTACAGAGGGAGCGGATACGCGGAGGGAGACCGCGGTTCCTCTTTTCCCAGCCGCTATTTCTGGACCCAGTGCAGCTGGGAGAAGAACTGCATCATGCTTTCAATTGCTGATATCCCGCTCAAAAAATTACATTTTGATGGCTGTATTGGAAGTATTGTCTTAAACGGACATGAGTATCGTCTTGCAACCTACCTGGGATTAAAAGTTCTGATTGTCAAAAACAATTTCGCGGTGGTAAGGCAAGGGGATTTAGTTTTAACTGCAAAACTTCTGGAAGAAAAACCTCATCCGTTGTTTGCACCACGTGCAGGAGAAATGAACCGCACTGTCCATGAAAGCGCGGCCTGTACCGTCCAGTACTGCCTTTACCGGAATGGGCGGCGGATTTTTGACCTGATCAGTGATTCCGCGAGTTTTGAATCTACTTGGGAATCTGAAAAACAATCCTCTTGACGAGATACTCGTTCTATGGTAAAGTGTACCTGTGTTCCTGCGGATAATTGAAAAAATCTGCACGGTTCATGAACCTGCGGGAAATGCCGCTCCATTTAAGGGGCGGCTTTTTTATACGGAACAGGGCAATTTTCATCACACCGCCTTACAAATGATTCCACCCGTAAAAAGCAAAAAGGATGAATACCCGTGAAAACAAGAAACAACTTTAACCACACGGTCTATGCCAGCTTTCTTGGATATGTGGTGCAGGCCATCATCAACAATTTCGCGCCCCTTCTCTTTCTGACCTTTCAGAGTACATATTCCATTTCTCTCGATAAAATAGCGCTTCTGGTGACAATCAATTTTGGCATCCAGCTGGTCGTCGACCTGCTGGCCTCTAAATTTGTAGATAAAATTGGCTATCGGGTTTCCATTGTTGCTGCACATCTCTTTGCCGGAATTGGCTTGGTCGGCCTCACTGTCTTTCCCGAGTGGTTTTCCGACCCGTATATTGGGCTGTTAATCGCCATTGCGGTTTACGCCGTCGGCGGAGGTTTAATAGAAGTTCTGATTAGCCCAATTGTCGAAGCCTGCCCCACCGAACGGAAAGAGGCAACCATGAGCCTGCTCCATTCCTTTTACTGCTGGGGGCACGTTTTTGTTGTTTTGGCAAGCACCCTGTTTTTCTTTCTCTTTGGAATTGCGAATTGGAAAATTCTTGCGTTGATTTGGGCAGTCGTTCCTTTATTGAACGCGCTTTATTTCACGCAGGTTCCCCTGCGGACTTTAACCGGGGAGGACGAAGGGCTTGGACTGCGGAAACTGGTCCGGATGAAGGCATTCTGGCTCCTCCTTTTGCTTATGATGTGCGCCGGCGCCTGCGAGCAGTCGGTCAGCCAGTGGGCCTCAACCTTTGCAGAGTCGGGTCTTGGCGTATCCAAAGCAATCGGTGATCTGGCCGGGCCCTGCGCTTTTGCTGCTTTAATGGGCAGTGCAAGGGTTTTTTATGCAAAGTTGAGTGAAAAAATTAACCTTCAAAGTTTTATGTTGCTCAGCGGAGGGCTTTGCCTTGTGAGCTACCTTCTTGTTTCTCTTGTTCCCATCCCTCTAATCGGCCTGATTGGCTGCGGGCTCTGCGGGCTGTCGGTCGGCATTCTCTGGCCCGGCACCTTCAGCATTGCAGCCAAAGAAATCCGTGCCGGCGGTACGGCAATGTTTGCCTTTCTGGCACTGGCGGGCGACCTTGGCTGTTCCGGGGGTCCCACCTTTGTCGGCTTTATTTCAGGCGCTTTTGAGGACAACCTCCGGGTCGGGCTTTTTGCCGCGATCATTTTCCCCCTTTTGTTAATAGCGGGGCTTTTCATGTGGTTTTTCTGCCTCGGATTTCAAAGCCACAAGCCTCACATACCGTTTCGTACGGATCTATGATATCACCACAATTGGGACATTTCCGTATTTCTCCCTCATAACCGACTTTTCGTGTGGGTTGACCATCGTTTGCTTTTTTGTAGTCTATATGATCAATGCGAAGTAAGAGGTCACCTTTTTTCCCAGAATGCATGGCGTTTCCTGCTCCGCGAAGCCGGACTATTTGACCAACAGAAACCCAATTGGGAACTTTTACAGATAGTGTCTTATGTGTATGTTCTAAATAAACTTTGTTCTGTGTAAATTCCTCATTATTGTTGTTGTTCAACAATACGGAAATACCTATTTCGATATCTGCGTTCTCAACTTTTCCGTTTGCAGTATAATTAGATGCGGTCACTGCGGCTCCGCATTCAAAACAAAACTTAGCACCTTCTGCGAGTTGGTGTCCACAATTTGTACAATATGCCATAGCTTATATTCCTCTTAATTATTGCTTTGTAATATCTTGAATAATTTTTCAGGAGCATCCTTGAGTTTCCACAAATCCTTTTCGTGCCTAATTCTCATTAATGTATTGTTTTCGATCATAAAATCCTTAATGCCAAGGCTTGAATATCCTTGAAGTTTTAGATATTGCCTTAAAGAACGGATAACCGCTTGCTGTTTCTCCCAAACAAGACGGTCTTCAGCATCCTGATGACTAATGCCCCAATGTACGCAGACAACACGAATTATCTCCTTGTCGCTAACTGTGGCATCATATAAGGAAGCGATCGTATTTTCTATACCCAACTCTATTGCTTCGGAAAAGGCTTGTTCTCCGGCTTGATTTAAACTCTCGCCGTAAATTCTTAATGCTAATGCTCCGAGCAGCTTGCCGCCGTCTTTCAAGGTCTCTATAATATCAGTTTTGTTTATTTGCATTTCAATCCCTCCATTGCTACTTATCTGTTTTTACAGCATCACAAATATCGCCGATATTACAATCCAAATATTCGCAAATTCTCAAAAGTACAGAAAGTGCCACTTCCTCATTCCGGCGCATTTTTGTCATCGTGCCGGATGCTATATTCAAATCTTTTCTAAGCGTAGCCGGGGATATTTCTTTTTCAACGAGTAATAACCAAAGTTTCTTATAACTCATCCTCATACCACGCACCACCTTACATTAACGATCTATTCAATATGTTTATATTTTACTGCGAAAAAATCAAAAAGTCAACTTATTTTGACAATATAAACGCTAAATTTCACAACTTCTTGGCGTTTTAACAAATGAATTTAAAAATGACAGTTGCCAGGGACTCCGTCAAGGCCGTATTGCATAAAAAAACGTATCGTCAAGATTTACTCTTAAACGATACGTTTTTTTGTTTGCTGTTACAAGCTGCTTGCGACTGTAATAAGCATTGGCGGTCAATCGGCAGTTACCGAATAACCAAAACTCAAAAGCAAGCCCTATTCAAATTGTGTAAAAAACGTGTAGGGCTGATGAAAATAGCAAAAGACCCTTGAAAAATCAAGGATCTTTTGGAATGTGGCAGGGGCAGAAGGACTTGAACCCTCGGCACGCGGTTTTGGAGACCGCTGCTCTACCAACTGAGCTATACCCCTCTATATTTTCATTAAAATGGTGGGCCATCAGGGACTCGAACCCCGGACCGACCGGTTATGAGCCGGTTGCTCTAACCAACTGAGCTAATGGCCCTACCTAAAATTCGAATTAGGAGCTGATAAATGATTTACCAGCTCCGCAACTCAAATGTGTTGGCACCGCTCTATCTTCCCAGGCCGTTGCCAGCCAAGTATTTTCGACACTGATGAGCTTAACTTCCGTGTTCGGTATGGGAAC
>CACXEO010000059.1 GCA_902766785.1 Oscillospiraceae bacterium
CCTATCCTAATCGAAGGCTCTTCTTTATTCAATTCATTTGCTTGATGCCTCTACCGGCATCCCACAGGAAAAGTGATTGAGCCTTATATGCATGAAAAATTGATAAATTATATTGACTTATCGGCACGAAATCTGTAAAATAATAACGTTAATGCTTTTTAGCGTATTGATAGACAAAGGAGGAAAATCATTGGCAAGGAATATACAAATCAAACGGCTTCGTGGAATCCATTTGTCGCACCACAAACACACGTCGGAGCACATTACGGAAACGATGCCAGTCCCTGCAAAAGTTACAATTCCAATGCTCCAACATATGGGAGCGCCCTGTACTCCTATGGTCAAAGTGGGAGACCACGTTAAGGTCGGCCAGAAGATAGGCGAGAGCGAAAATAGTTTTTCGGTCCCAATTCATTCGAGCGTATCCGGTACGGTCACAGAAATTGTGGACCGTATTGATGTTGGCGGTCGCCTTGCAAAGAATATTGTGATTGAAACAGACGGGGAACAGGAAACCAGTAGTGAGGTTGTTCCGCCTGTGATCAACAGCAAAGAAGATTTTATCAAAGCAGCTTATGAAAGTGGGCTTGCAGGTTTGGGGGGCGCTGGCTTCCCCGGCCATATCAAATTAGGGTATAAAGATATTGACCGCGTTACAAAACTTGTTGTAAATGCGGCTGAATGCGAGCCGTATATTACCTCCGATTACCGTGAGTGTATTGAAAATATCGACGATGTTATTGACGGAATTAAAGCGGTTAAAAAATGGCTCGATATTAAAGACGTCTATATCGGCGTTGAAGATAACAAGCCAATTGCTATTGACAATTTGATGAAGGTTTTGGAAAATGATCCCGACATTAATGTTGTAGAACTTGAGTCCCGATATCCGCAGGGGGCTGAAAAAGTTATCATTTACGCTTGTACCGGTATTGTGGTAGAAGATGGAAAGCTGCCTGCTGATTGCGGCGTGTTGGTTATGAATGTCTCCAGTATTGGCTTTCTTTCCCGTTATCTCAAAACCGGAATGCCTTTGGTGCGCAAACGCCTCACTGTTGACGGCGGCGGCGTTTACAACCCCAAAAATGTTTTTGTCCCAATTGGTACAAGCATCAGCGATCTGCTTGATTTCTGCGGAGGCGTTAAAGACAGCTGCCGCAAGATCCTGATGGGCGGGCCAATGATGGGAATTACGGTTTATGATATTAATACGCCTGTCATTAAAAATAACAATGCAATCCTTGCTCTGAGCGAGGACCAGGTGGCAGAGACTGAGGAAAGTGCCTGCATCCGCTGTGGGCGGTGTATTTATGCCTGTCCCATGCGGCTGATGCCCCGTGCGCTTGAAATGGCATATGACAGCCGCAATGCCGAGGCACTGAAAAAGGGCAGCCTGAACCTTTGTATGAACTGTGGCTGCTGCACCTTTGTCTGTCCGGCAAAACGGAACCTCGCACAGAAAAACCAGCTTGCCAAGGCTTTTGTCCGGCAGGCGGACCAGAAAAAGAAATAGGAAAGGGGTATTGCATTGGAAAAACTTCTTGTTACATATTCACCACATGTCAAAAGCAGCGTAACAACCCGTAAGATTATGCTGAATGTCGTTCTTGCAATGGTACCAGCTCTTGTTTGTGCCGTGATCTTTTTTGGGTTCCGTGCGTTGATGCTGACCTGCGTCAGTGTTTTGGCATGTGTGCTTTTTGAGTACCTTGCCCGTCGCGTTATGAAACGGGATAATACAATAGGCGACTTAAGCGCGGTTGTAACCGGCGTGCTTGTGGCTTTTAACGTACCGGTAACTTTACCGGTCTGGATGCTGATTATCGGCGATTTTGTGGCGATTGTAGTTGCCAAGCAGATGTTCGGGGGAATTGGGCAAAACTTTGCGAACCCCGCTATCCTTGCCAGAATTGTTCTTTTAGTTTCTTTCCCAGCTCAGATGACTACCTGGGTTGCGCCCGGTTACAATTCCTTTTTGGTTCCGGCGGACGTTGTAACAACCGCAACACCGCTTGCGGATATCAGTGCGGGAAATGTTACAGCTCTTCCTTCTATGATGGATATGTTCCTCGGCGCTCGTGCCGGGTCTCTTGGCGAGACGGCGGCTTTGGCGCTGTTGATCGGTGGGTTGTACTTAATCTGCCGCCGGATCATCAATCCGATTACACCGGTTGCCTATATCGGCACAGTTTTTCTCTTTACATGGGCACTGGGGCTTGATCCAGTCTACCAGATCCTTGCGGGCGGTGTTATGCTCGGTGCATTTTTTATGCTCACCGATTATTCTACCTCTCCTTCGACTACCCTTGGAAAGCTGATTTTTGCTGTTGGGTGTGGTGTTTTGACAGTTGTAATCCGTGTTTTTGGCTCTTATCCAGAGGGTGTTTCCTTTGCAATTCTCTTGATGAATATTTTGGTGCCATATATTGACAAAGCGACAAAATTAAAACCCTTCGGCAAAGTAAAAGTGGTAAAGGAGGGGAAAGCGTCGTGAAAAAATCCATAAAAGAAATTTTGCTTCCAACGGTTGCGCTTACGGCTGTCACCCTTATTGTTTCTGCGGCATTGGTTATTACATATAATGGAACAAAAGTGGAACAAGTTGGTGACTTAAGCGATAATTCGCTCACTGCTGCCAAAACCCTTTTTCCCAATTCTGAAACCTTTGAAACGTCTAAACTTCCCGACGCAGACGAACGAATCCAGAATGTCATTCATCCTGATGGTGACGATGCGGTTGGTTTTGAAATCGAACTCAAAGGTTATAGCAAAGGTTTAGTTCTGATTGTTGGGATTAAAAATGATGGAACGATTTTAGGCTATGAGGTGGCGGAATCCTCTGAAACTCCGGGGCTTGGCACTCAGGTAGCTGAGGCCGATTTCAAAGACCAGTTTAAGGATAAAGCTGCTTCAGCTCTCACCGCGGTGAAGGGGAAAGCTACGGCCGATAATGAAATCGTCACTGTATCTGGCGCGACAATTTCGTCAAAAGCGGTTGTAGAAGGCGTTAACCTTGCAATTGACGCTTTTCCAATGGTAAAGGAGGCGGGAACGGATGAGTAATTTAAAAGTGTTACTCAACGGTATCATTAAAGAAAACCCTGTTTTCGTGTTGCTGCTCGGTATGTGCCCAACTCTGGCCGTCACCACGATGGCGGTTAACGGACTTGGCATGGGACTTGCGACAACGTTTGTTTTAGTTTGCTCTAATATTGTTATTTCATTGGTGAAACGGTTTATCCCCAAAGCGGTACGGCTTCCCTGTTTCATTGTTATCATTGCGGGTTTCGTTACAATTGTCGGTTTCCTGCTTCAGCGTTTTGTTCCGAGCCTTTATAGCGCCTTGGGCCTTTTTCTTTCATTGATTACCGTAAACTGTATCATCCTTGCACGCGCTGAAATTTTTGCAAGCAAAAACGGTGTTGGAAAATCTGCGTTAGATGGTGTTGGGATGGGTCTTGGATTTACTCTTGCTCTTTTCCTGATGGGATCAGTTCGTGAAATTCTCGGTGTTGGAACCTGGTTTGGTATTGCCCTGACAAAGCAGTTGATTGAGCCAATGAAACTTTTTGTTTCTCCAGCAGGTGGTTTTTTTACCTTAGCTGTATTGATTGCAATTATCAATATTCTTACTAAATATAAAATTTCTAAAAAGAAAATTGGCTGTGGTGGATGTGAAGGCTGCCCTTCCGCAGAAGCTTGTGCATCATTAAATGAGGAGGGTGATGAGAAATGAAAGAAATGTTAATCATCCTTGTCAGTGCAATTTTGGTTGACAACTTTGTACTTTCCAAATTTATGGGGATCTGTCCCTTTCTCGGGGTATCAAAGAAGATTGATTCAGCTCTTGGCATGAGCGTTGCCGTTACGTTTGTTATGTGTATGGCGACAGCGCTGACCTGGCCGATTTACACCTTTTTCCTAGCGCCGTTTGAACTTGATTATCTTAGAACGGTCGCATTTATTCTAATTATTGCATTATTTGTACAGTTAATTGAAATCCTGCTTAAGAAGTTTATGCCGCCGCTTTATAAGTCGCTCGGCGTTTATCTTCCTTTAATTACCACTAACTGTGCCGTGTTAGGTGTTACACTGCTCAATATTGACAATACATATGATTTTGCCCAGTCAATTGTCAATGCGCTAGGTGCAGGACTTGGTTTTATGCTGGCGTTAATTCTTTTTTCTGGCGTCCGTCAGAAAATGGAAAGCTGCAATGTTCCGAAAGCATTGCAGGGAATTCCGATTACGCTTGTTGCAGCCGCAATTACATCGGTTTCGTTTGTAGGCTTCAGCGGTGTAGTAGAAGGCCTGTTTAAATAACTGGTATCAGGCTCTCCGGGGACAAGTTCCGCCCCGCCCGCGCAACTGGCAGTTACGCGGCTTGCCACGGAATATGGTTCCTTGTTGCTGCTTTAAATAATCTGTTCGGAGGTAGTACATGTTTGAAGTATATATCCTTCCAATTATAATATTCATTGTTCTGGGGCTTTTCGCCGGTCTTCTTCTTTCGGTCGCACAGAAAGTTTTCGCGGTAAAAACCGATGAACGGATCGAAAGAGTCAGAGAGGCTCTGCCCGGTGTCAACTGTGGCGTTTGTGGTTATTCCGGCTGTGATGAGTACGCTGCAAGTATTGTCAATGATGATGCGCCTATTGCCCGCTGTGTTCCGGGGGCTGATAAAACTGCCGCGCAAATTGCTGAAATTATGGGGAAAGCGGCGGAAGATGTTGTTGAGAAAGCTGCTGTTGTATCTTGTTCCGGTTGTCCGGAGGCTACTGGTACAAAATATGATTATGCGGGTACAAAAAGCTGTGCGGCCTGCAATGCTTTTTATGCAGGTGAAGGGGACTGCCGTTTTTCCTGTCTTGGTTTTGGCGACTGTGTCAATGCCTGCCAGTTTGGTGCAATTTCAATACAGAATGGTATTGCGGTTGTGGATAATGAAAAATGTACTGGTTGTATGATGTGCGCCGCCGCCTGCCCTAAAGGGATTATCATCCAGAAAAAACAGACGGATTCCGTCGCTGTAAAATGCAGCAATCATGATGCTGGAAAACTGGTACGTGCTGTCTGTAAAAATGGTTGTATTGCCTGTAAGCTTTGCGAGAAAAACTGTCCTTCTGAAGCAATTAAGGTTGTCAATAACCTTGCGGTGATTGACTATGATAAATGTACCAGCTGCGGTGTTTGCATTGAAAAGTGCCCCGCTCATTGCATTCAAAACGTGTAATGGTGTTTAACTTTACAGAAAAGCTCCGCGGAAAAGCGGGGCTTTTTTCATTGGAAATATGCGGGAGGAATTCGATAATACTTGACAAAATACCTGAAAAGATTGATTATATAAGTAATGAAATTTTCCGGAGGTAGTTATGAGTTCTCCCCAAAAAAAGTATCGAGTACTGAATGCTTTCTTTTTGTTTTTTGTTATTTTAATTACCCTTTGGCTGGTGGTCTCTTCGGCTTATCTGGTTTTGCGTACCCTCGCGCAGAAAGAGCAAAAACTTCCGTCTTTGTTTGGGTATCAAATTTCGGTTGAAATGACCGGGCAAATGGGGGAGATTGTCCCGAACGGCAGCGTTGTTCTGGTGGAAGAAAAACCAAACCCTTCTGTGGGAGATATTATTCTTTACCAGACTTCTGAGGATGAAAAACCTGTCAGCGGAAGGATTAAAGAAATTATTTCGTTTGATACTGAGCCGGAATACGCTGTATCTTTTGATGCGGAAACTGGTTTGACTGTCAATATTTACCGTTCTTCTGTATATGGGCAGGTTATGTATACCATTCCCATGTTGGGACATGTAGTCAATTACCTCAACAGTTTTAACGGTATTCTTTTTGCTGTGCTGGTTCCGGGGATATTTTTGATTATTCTTTTGGTGATCCGAATGATCCTTTCAATCCGCGCTTCCCGTGGGATAGCGGAGGATGAAGACGGTGAGGCGGAAACGTTTACAGTTTCGCCAGTTCCAATTGAGCGTGAATCAAATGCTGAACTCGCTTACCGTAATGAAGAGCTGGACGCGATTTGGAAACGCAGACAAGCAAGTCTAAGTGAGACGGAGGAGATTGTTACCGACCAGGATATGGTTCATCAGCTTTCCAATTTAAACAATTCATTTGCAGCGGATTCTGCAGCTGTTCGGAAACAGGAGGAAAACCGCAAGGCTGAGGCGGAAAAAATTGTTTCTGAAGTTTCCGTCCAAAACCCTTCCGATATAGAAGCCAAACCGGAAACATTGCAAAATTCAACTGTGGCTAAACCGGCGGGGAAGGAACCTCTTGATTACGATCAGCTTGTTTCTACCTTGGGGCTTGAAACCAAAGAGTCGTCCGATTTGATTTCGATGCTCCGCCAGTATGGCGTAACTGATAAAGAGACGGTAGAATCGGTTCAAAAAGCAGCCCCTTTTATCCGGCCGGTTATGACGGACCATTCGGTTGATTTAGACTTGGAAGGCCGTCCAACAAAGAAAATCCGCGTTGTATCGGATGAACACGGAAAATTCCTGATCGTTGAGTCTGATCAGGTTGAAACTAAAATCAGGCTGCCGTTTTAATAAAGTGAAAAAGTCTGCGCTCAAACGAGCGCAGACTTTTTATGCGTCTATTGGCTTTTTAGCTTTTGCCTGAATCCTCCGGTAGTCGGCTATCCATTTTTCTCCATCCCATAGCAGCGGCTTCAAACATTTTTCCAACCTTGAAAACAAAATATCCCTATTATCCACGGAAAGTTTAGTAAGACTGGCGGTATAAAACTGAGCGAGCCAGTTCCGCAGCCCGTCAGCACCGTCGTTCAACGGGGTCGGGCGGTCAAAATCCCGGACAAACTCAATATCAAAGCCGTGCGCCAGAAGGAGGCCGCTGTATTCCTGGGGAGATGGGTAGTAGAACGGATTTTCAAAGACCTGCCCGAGCTTGTTGAATTCTTCCTGGAAGGCATTGAAAATATGCCCGGTATTCCGTTCGGCGCCAAATTCGCAGAGCAGGATCCCGCCCGGTTTCAATGCCCGGAAAATGGAATCGAGGAGTGCATTTTGGTCGGTTATCCAATGAAAAACAGCGTTTGAAAAAATAACATCAAAAGTGTTCTCGTATGGGAGCTGAGTTGCGTCTGCTACCAAAAACTCTAGTTTGGGGTGGTTTTTCCTTGCACGTTCAACCATTTCCGGAGATGAGTCCACACCGGTTACAGTTGCCCCCTGGGCGGCGAGGTCGCCGGAAAGCTTGCCAGTTCCGCAGCCTAGATCGAGGATATTCTGACCCGCTTCAAGGCTAAGTTCGCCGAGCAGGCTTCTGCCGTATTGAGAGACAAATTCGTGTTTATCTATCCGAATCTCTGAAACCCGTTGATTTTCCTGCATTTCCCGCAGGTCTGCTACCATAAAAAGCTCCGTTTTCCCTTGTTTTTGCCCTTGTGGGGCAAAACAAGGGAAACTTTTTATCAGTCGCCGCCTACTACCTTATCCAG
>CACXEO010000060.1 GCA_902766785.1 Oscillospiraceae bacterium
TACTTCTTCCTCAAGCTATTCGATGCCAGCCGGAGGGACTATGACCGCAACCCCAAATCCCACAGGTTTTGTGATTGAGCCACATATAATATAAGAAAAAGGCCGGATTTTCATCCGGCCCTAAGACAAAAATGTTATTTAACAGAATTTTCGTAAGCTTCAATCATTTTCTTAACCATCTGTCCGCCGATAGAACCAGCCTGTCTAGAGGTCAGTTCACCGTTATAACCGTTTTTGAGGTTAACGCCAACTTCGTTTGCAGATTCCATTTTAAAACGATCCATAGCTTCACGAGCCTGCGGGACAACAATTCGATTGCTTCTGTTAGCCATATTTTTTACACTCCTTACAAAAAATAGTTTTTAAAAATTTCTTTTTGCGTTTGCATTACTAGTATGGGCGGATGATTATTTATTATGAAAGGAAATTTATAGTTTTTTGTCCTTGTTTTTCCTGAGAGAAACCGCCGCAGATCATCATGACAGCCGTATAAAACAGAACAGACAGAGGGTCATACGAAAACCCAAGTTCTAGCATAACCTCCATGGGCTCGACAACTCTGCCGTCAGGATTTTCCACGGTACGCTGAAGCGATACTGCCGCACGGCTGTCGTTAAAACTTGAAAAAGTAACTGTATCTTTTGATGAAAGCCCACAGGCAACAGTGCGGATTTTTTTCTCGGCAAGCTTTGCCAGTTGTTCCGTACAAGCTGAGCTCGCAAGAGCGATTACGTTACCCGAAACACTGGAAAGCCCTGCAAGATCAGCACTTGGTTTCAGTACAAGGATTGAGGGTCCGCCGTTTACCCGCGAAAGGTTTTCGGTATTTAAAAATAGCAGCTCCCTGCCCCTGCCTTCTGTTTGTACTCCGCTTTCTTCCACCGCGTGAACCTGATAATAGCGTTTAAGGTTTTTTTCAAAAATACGTGTAAGGTTTTTCTCATTTTTTTCGCCGTACAAAATGACTGTTATCATTTACATCACCGATTTTCAAGATTACCTTTATTATTGACGTTCAAAATTGTTTTATCAAAAATAAAAGCTCCGTTTTTGAAACGGAGCTTTTTTGATTTTACACTTGAACCAAAAAATCACACTGACTGCATCTGAAAAGATGCTCATAAAAGTCTTCTATTGAAAAACACAGTTTTTAAAATCAATAATTTGCCCGGAAATATCATGAATAAATCCAGTAACGGAAGAACTTGAAACAAAACAGTTCGTTTGAAAAGCGATTGGGAAAAAAACACCAGCATTCAGAATCAATTGTTCTGCCTGCCCGTAAAGCGCTGCGCTCCCCGCCGCACTTCCTCTAGAGGCCTGCTGTAACAAATCCTGAAGTCCAGACACCTGGATTCCATATTTCCCCATTTCATTAAACTGCGACAAAAACGTATCCGGGCTGTTATAATCACCCGTCAGCTGAAGTACCGCGCAGTCAAAATCCCCCGCATTCAGCCGCTGTAAGTATTCAGCCTGTTCCAGCTGTTCTACTTTGAAATAAATTTTAAGATCGCGTTGCCAAACTTGGGATATGTATGAAAAAAGTGCTGGTAGCGGAGTGTCTTTTGGAGCAATAACCGTAAGCTCGGTAAGGCTTGACACCCGCAAATCTGAAAAACCAGCCTGAACAAACTGAATAGCCTGGACTGCATTATAACCTGGGGCGGCCACATATTTTGCCAGCTCTTCCCGGTACGGCTTTTCAAGGATGGAAACAGCAGGCGGTACAATTGCGTTCGCCGGTGTCAGGTAATCCGTCAGTGATTCTTCGTAACTGGAGCGGTCAAGGCCATACATCAGCGCGTTTGCAATATTTGTGTTTGCAAGCGCCGGTTTCGTCCGGTTGAGCAGAATCCCCCAAACGGAGTTACTGTTGCGGTCAATATTATATCCCTTTTTGCCCAGTTGCTCCGCCTGCGCTCCTTCCAACGAAAAGGCGTGAACGACGCCGTTTTTAAAGCCCTCCAGAGTAGCGGCAGCTTCCGGCTGAATGTATAAGCTGACTCCTCCGTTTTTGACCTTTGCCGCTGAATGGTATTCTTCGTTGCGGCGCAAGGCCAAATATTCCCCTTTTGACCATTCTTTTAACCGGTAAGCGCCGTTTGTCAACAGCGTTTTTTCCGTTAAGCCGTACCTGCCTTTGGCCTCAACAAAAAAAGCCTCGTTACAGGGCATAGCAGCTGGGGTTGTCAGAAGCGTAAGAAACATTGCGTTCTGGTAAGCAAGCTTGATGGTCAGCGTGTAATCATCATCCGCAGTAACTCCAAGAGAACTCACCGGAAGCGAACCGTTATGTACCTGCTCAGCATTTTGAATGCAATAAAGCTTTTTGGCCGACTGAGAACCGGTAGACGGGTTAAAAAGCCTTTGGAATCCAAAAACAAAATCCGTCGCCGTCAAAGGCGTACCATCACTCCACTTTGCATCACTGCGAAGATGGAAGGTATAGGCCAGCCCATCGCTGCTCACATCATAATCGGTCGCGACGCCTTCTGTCAGTTTTCCATCCGCCGTAAGCCTGAGAAGGCCCTCAAACAGATTCGTCACTACCAGGGCAGACTGAGGATCGTCGGCAAGCGGCGGGTCAAGATTAACCGGGTCGGAGGCAATATTATATTTTATAAGCTGGTCCGCTTTGCTGGAACTGCATGAGGAAAAAGACAGTATCAACATTGCGGAAAGACAGACGCACAAAATTTTTTTATAATTCCGCACCTTAATTTATCTTCCTTTTCTTTCCAGTTATCAATTAAAAAATCAATATTAAACAGAAATAAAGCCTATGACAAAGCGTTTTCCACCATTTGTATTATACCATATTGCCAAATAAATACCAGTTAACTTTTTCTTAACACATCATAATGAAATAAATAAATTGAACATAAACTGATTCTATAGTATAATGTTTTCGTTCAAAGCAGAACGGAAACGTATATGTAAATGCGCTTAAAATAGAATTTGAGGTGACATATTATGTGTGGAATCGTTGGCTATATTGGCAAAGATGATGCAACTGATATTTTAATAGACGGCCTGCGCCACCTGGAATATCGCGGCTATGATTCAGCGGGAATCGCGGTTTTTGAAAACGGACAGATCCGTACTGTTAAAACCAGAGGCAGACTGGATGATTTGACCCAAAAAATGGAAATGGAAGGAAAACCGGCTGGACATTGCGGAATTGGCCATACCCGCTGGGCAACCCATGGGGAGCCTTCGGATATCAATTCACATCCGCACGGCAACAAAGTTGTATCTATTGTACACAACGGGATCATTGAAAACTATATGGCGGTCAAAGAATTTTTACAGGATAAAGGGTATACCTTTGAATCGCAGACTGACACAGAGACCATCGCGAAGCTCCTGGATTATTATTATGACGGCAACCCGCTTGAGGCAATCCGTTCGGTACTTGCAAAAATTCACGGTTCTTATGCTCTGGGAATTATTTTCCATGACTTCCCGGAAAAAATATTTGCCACCAGAAAAGACAGCCCGTTGATTGTAGGCGTTGGCAGCGGTGAAAATTTTATTGCGTCTGACGTGCCGGCAATTTTGAAACACACAAGGAATTACTATCTTTTGGAACAGGATGAAATTGCAGAATTGACCGAAGGTAGCATTACAATTACAGACATCAACGGCGACATCCTTTCCAAGGAGCTGATGACCGCCACCTGGGATGTTGAAGCGGCTGAAAAGGGTGGTTACCCACATTTCATGATCAAGGAAATCAACGAGCAGCCCACCGCCATTATTAATACAATTTCACCTCGGATTAAAAACGGCCTTCCAAATTTCGGCTTGCCTAACCTGCCGGACGAAGATTTTGGCAAATATAAATCCATTCAGATTGTCGCCTGCGGCACCGCAATGCATGCAGGAATGATTGGAAAATACCTGATTGAAAAGATGGCCCACCTCCCAGTCAATGTTGATATTGCCTCTGAATTTCGTTACCGCGACTTGATATTAGACCAAAACGACCTTGTCATCATCATTTCACAATCAGGTGAAACAGCGGACTCACTGGCAGCTTTGCGGATTGCGAAAAAAATAGGCGCGCACACGCTGGCGATTGTCAACGTGGTCGGTTCCTCTATTGCCAGGGAAGCGGACGACGTCATTTATACTTACGCGGGTTTGGAAATCGCGGTTGCAAGCACTAAGGCTTACGCAGTTCAAGTCGCCGTCATGTATCTGCTTGCCGCAAAATTTGCTCTGGCAACGGACCGGATGACGGAAGAGGAATCAAAGGAGTACTGCCGAACCCTGCTGGATATCCCGAAAACAATGAAATGCATGCTGGACGATACGGGTGACTGCCAATACTATGCCTCAAAATTTCAGAATGCGCACAGCCTGTTCTTTATTGGGCGCGGGTTGGATTACGCCCTTTCGCTCGAGGGCTCTCTCAAGTTAAAAGAAATATCCTATATTCATTCCGAAGCATACGCGGCGGGAGAACTCAAACACGGAACAATTTCTTTGATTTCACAGGATGTCCCGGTAGTGGCCGTGGCCACCCAGGCAAAAATATATGAGAAAACAATCAGCAATATCAAAGAAGTGCGGGCGCGCGGCGCAAAGGTTCTTCTGATCTGCAAAGAAGACGCGGCGGTCGACCCGGAGGTCGCTGATTATATTCTCCGCATCCCGGTTTACGACGATATTTTCATGCCGCTGATGACAGTTGTCCCCCTTCAGCTTTTTGCCTATTATACGTCCGTCCTGCGTGGGTGTGATGTAGATAAGCCGCGGAACCTTGCCAAAAGCGTTACGGTAGAATAAAAAATATAAAAAAACCCGGCAACTAAACTGCCGGGTTTTTTGAACGGACTTAATGTTTTTATTGCTGGAGCGGAACGCCTTTTGCATCGGTCGTGTAATTCGCGGAACCGGTGAGGATCAGGATTCCTTCAACAAGGCCCCAGATTTCGGAAACAATTGCCAGTGTAAAGCAGGACAAAACAGAGATTAAAAGCTGTGCAACAGCCTTTCCGGTATAGCCAAGATAAAAATTATGTACGCCGAAAGCGCCAAGGAAAATACCAAGCAGACCTGCAGCAATTTTGGATTTTGCAGCGCCATTCACACCAGCGGCGGCATTCGGCACAGCGCTGTTCAACGCGGCACCGCACTTTAAGCAGACCGCAGCGCCCGGAGCAACAGCATTGCCGCAGTTATGGCAATAACCAGCGCCCTGGCCGGCAGCTGCACCGCAGGTTACACAGAAGGCGGCGTTTTCGTTAAGCTGTGCGCCGCAGTTTTTACAAAACATAACAAATCCCTCCAAAAACGAACAAATTTCGCTTTAAAATATCAAGCGGTTTCCATCCGCTATCTTAATTATATGATACATGATTCACCGTTATAAGTCAATAAATTTACTTTACGAAAAAGGCACGAAACCTTTAAGGTTTCCGTACCTTTAAAACAATTTCCCTATACAAGCGGAATGCCATAAGCATCAGTCGCATAACCTCCGGAACCGGTGAGGATCAAAATTCCTTCAACAAGGCCCCAAATACCAGCAGCAAAAGCAGCGATTAAAGTAAAAGCAAGAATTCCACAGGAAATAATCGTTAAAAGAATGCTGATACCGCTCATTAAAACCTGGGCAATCGCCTTTCCTTTATAACCGAGCATGAAGTTATGTATCCCAAAGCCCCCGAGGAAAATACCGAGCAGACCCGCCGCGACTTTGGATTTCGGAGCTCCGGCAGCGGCAGGTTTTGGCCCGCTTGTTCCCAAAGCTGCGCCACAGTTTAAACAAACAGCAGCACCCGGAGCAACAGCGCCTCCACAGTTGCCGCAATGTGCGCTTCCCTGGCCGGCAGCCGCACCACAGGTAACGCAGAACGCAGCATTTTCATTGAGCTGTGCACCACAATTTTTACAAAACATCATTTAAAACCTCCCATAATAAACCCAATCACAATTCTAACGGCAGCGGATAACTCTGCAGGCCGTAAATCGCTTAGTTTCATTATATAGTGGGAGGTTTTTCGTGTCAATGAAAATATTAAAATTTATGCAATAAAAAATTCATAAAATGCACGGTACGCCATATAAACGTCAATTTTTGATACGACTTCAAAAGGCGCGTGCATTGACAATACGGGAACACCCAAGTCAATGACATCTACATTCAGGTTCGCAATATATGCGGCAACCGTTCCGCCGCCGCCCTGATCTACTTTTCCGAGCTCCCCGGTCTGCCAAATGACGCCGGCCCTGTCGAGCAAGTTCCGGATTTTTCCGGCAAATTCAGCAGAAGCGTCCGATGTGCCGGATTTTCCGCGCGCCCCGGTATATTTGGTGATAACAACGCCGTAGTTTAAATAAGCGGTGTTCTTTCTTTCCGCCACTTCCGGGAAAGTCGGGTCAAAGGCTGCGTTTACATCGGCAGAAAGGCATTCAGAACGCGAAAGGACAGTGCGCCCCTCCACACCGTAAGGTTTTGCAAGATCCGCGATAAAATACCGCAGGAAAGCGGATTTTAAGCCGGTATTGCCGTCGCTTCCGATCTCTTCCTTATCAGCAAGCACCAAAACAGAAGTTTTTTTCGGGTTTTCCGTCTCTAAAATGGCCTGAAGCGAAGTGTAAGCGCAGACCCGGTCGTCGTGGCCGTAAGCGCCTACCATTGAACGGTCAAAACCGATATCCTTTGCTCTGAAAGCCGGGACCACCTCCAGCTCAGCGGAGAGAAAATCGGCCTCGGTCACGCCGTATTTCTCAAACAGGATGTTCAAAAGATTCAGCTTTACTTTTTCGCTGATTTCATCGTCTTTAAAGGGCAGGCTCCCAATTAAAACGTTTAACTCTTCCCCTTTTACCCCTTCCGCCAGGGTGCGCTTCATCTGGTCACCTGCCAGATGCGGCAAAAGGTCGGTGACACAGAAAACAGGATCATTTTCCGCCTCTCCTACCGTGACTTCAATCACCCGGTCGTTCCGGTCCACAATCACGCCGTGAAGCGCAAGCGGGATTGCTGTCCACTGGTATTTCTTAATGCCGCCGTAATAATGAGTCTTAAAAAGAGCAAGCTCGGCATCTTCATAAACTGGGCGGGGCTTCAAGTCAAGCCGTGGAGAATCAATATGCGCAGCGGCGATCCGCACGCCGTTTTCGATTGACTCGGTTCCCAAAACTGCGGCAATCAGAGATTTTCCGCGGTTGACCGCATATACTTTATCTCCCGCATTATACTTCGTCGCCGGGTCAAAAGGCCGGTAGCCTTTCCCCTCCAGAAGCTTTACGCCGGTTACAACGGCCTCGCGCTCCGTTTTTGAGGCGTCCAGAAAGCCTTTATACGGGTCGCAGAACGCAAACGCCTTTGTAACCTCTGCTTCCTCCATCCGGAGGGCGGCGTTTTTCGGGTCCATAAACAATTTTTCTTTCAGCGCTTTCGCGGCGCTTTTGGTTTCACTCATCACAATACCCCCTATTCGGTTTCCGGCGGCACAAAGCGCCGGATTAACATCTCAATCAATTCATCTGCCTTTTGCAGAAATTCTTCTTTCGTTCCATCATTATACAGGACAAGGTCAGCCTTTTCCTCGTAGTAGGCGTCTTCATTCTGTGCAGACAAGCGCAGGAGAGCCGCTTCCCTGCTCAGTCCGTCCCGTTCCACAATCCGTTTCAGCCGGAGCTCAAACGGGGCGCAGACAGCAACAACGAAAGAGCAAAGCCGATCTGCACCAGCCTCATAAAGTGTAGGCGCATCCAGAAGCAGAAGTTTCTGCCCGGCTGACTCCGCAGCGTCAACCTGAGCCTCAATTTCCCGGGTAATAAACGGGAAAACCGTCTTGTTGAGCAGCTTGAGCTTTTCCGGGTCGGAAAAGGCGACCGTTCCCAGTTTTTTCCGGCTGAGCAAGCCGTCTTCGTCAAAGACAGACGCCCCGAACGCCATCCGGACCGCATTCAGGCAATCAGGATCAGACCCGGTAACCCGGTGACTGATTTTATCAGCGTCAATAACAGGAATACCCTTTTCTAAAAAACAGCCGCTGAGGAACGATTTTCCGCTCCCGCTCTGTCCTGTCAGGCCGATAACCGCAATCATACCTCCACCACCTTAAACGCGGCGGCGCGGAGAATCCGGTTATAGACAGCATACCCCACCCCGCTTTGATCAGGGCAGCGCGCATAAACAAGCCTTGCACCGCACGCGTCAACCTCCCGCAGCGCATCAAAAAGACCAGCCGCCTGCGTCGCCGGGTCATTTTTCTTCCCGTATACGACTGCCGGCGTCTTCAGCAGCCTGCTCTCCCCCTCAAAAACAAGGGCATAAACACCGCTTTCCGCTTTATTATTGACATAATCAGCAAATTTATCAAATGAGCCCTTAACAATCACAACCTCCGCCTTGGGAGAATAGTGCTTGTATTTTAACCCCGGTGACAGCACTTTTGCATTTTGCTCTAATTTTGCTTCAACCGCAGGGTCGACTGTTACAGGTATCCCAAGCGATTCCATTGCCTCACGCGTAACGCCCCCCGGGCGAAGAAGGTGAACCGCGCCTGATTTAACCAAAACAACGGTCGACTCCACCCCGACATCACAACTTCCACCGTCCAGAATCAGGGGGATTTTCCCATCCATATCGTATAAAACATGTTCCGCTTTTGTAGGGCTGGGCCGCCCTGAAGTGTTTGCAGAAGGCGCGGCAAGCGGAAGCCCGCAGGCGCGGATTACCGCCGCCGCACCTGGATGGCTCGGCATTCGAATACCGACAGTGTCAAGCCCCGCCGTAACTTCAAAAGGTACCCGCTCCGACTTCGGAAGAATCATGGTCAAAGGCCCCGGCCAAAAAGCATCCGCCAATTTTTGCGCGGTTTCGGGAAAGGCCGGCACAAGGGAATCCAACATGGAAAGGTCGCTGATATGTACAATCAGCGGATTATCCTGCGGCCGCCCCTTTGCCACAAAAATTTTTGAAACCGCTTCTGGGTTGTAAGCGTTCGCGGCAAGGCCATAAACGGTCTCAGTCGGAATTCCGACTACTTCTCCTTTTTTCAAAAGAGCGGCGGCCAGGGAAATTCCATCTTCACCACAGGGCATTACTTTAGTTTGAAACATCCTTTTCCTCGGTTCTATTCAACGTCTGTCTGCGCCGCCAGTTTTTCCGCCTGATCCGCTGTGATCAGCGCGTCAATCACTTCATCCAGGTTACCGTTGAGGTTATCTTCCAGATGGTAAAGGGTCAGGCCGATCCGGTGATCGGTCAGCCTCCCCTGCGGATAATTGTAGGTGCGGATCCGTTCCGAACGGTCCCCCGTTCCAACCTGCGATTTGCGTTCAGAGGCAATTTTATCGTTCTGTTCCCGGAGCATAACTTCATAAAGCCGGGAGCGGAGGATTTTCATTGCCTTTTCACGATTTTTGTGCTGGCTGCGTTCGTCCTGGCATTCTACTACAATGCCAGTCGGCAGATGGGTAATCCGGATTGCGGACTCGGTTTTATTAACGTGCTGGCCGCCCGCACCGCTGGAGCGATATGTGTCGATCTGCAGATCGGCTGGATTAATTTCAACCTCAACATCCTCCACTTCCGGCAAGACAGCCACCGTTACGGTAGAGGTATGAATTCGCCCGGACGCCTCCGTCTCGGGAACACGCTGTACCCGGTGCACGCCGCTTTCAAATTTCAAACGGGAAAAAGCCCCTTCCCCTTCAATGCTGAAGCTAACTTCTTTGAAGCCGCCGAGCTCCGTTTCGTTGGCGCTGAGAATTTCAGTTTTCCAGCCTTTAGTTTCAGCATACATGGTATACATTCGGTAAAGAGTATTGGCAAAAAGAGCTGCCTCATCACCGCCGGCTCCCCCGCGTATTTCAACAATAACGCTTTTTTCATCATTCGGGTCCTGCGGAAGAAGCAGAATCTTAATTTCTTCCGACACCGCCTCAATTTTTTCCCGGCTCTCCTCGAGTTCCTCCTGTACCATCTCTTTGAAATCCTTTTCCAGCCCTCCTTCATCCAGAAGGGCTTTGGCTTCGTCGAAAGACTTCTGAGCGGCAAGATATTCCCGGTACTTTTCAATCAGAGGAGTCAGGTGCTTGTATTCCCTCATTAATTCACGGTACTGGTTATTGTCACTGATCACATCTGGGTCCATTAGCTTTCGGTTAATTTCCTCATACCGTTCTTCTGTTAAATGCAATTTTTCAAACATTGAGTCACCTCATATTTTTGTTTCGCCGCCGCGGACGATATGTTTAATATTTTTTTCAATTTTCACCCTGGGGGCCATAACTTCCCGCCCACACTTCATACAGCGGATTTTAAAATCCATTCCAACGCGTAATACCAAAAACTTTTTTTCACCACACGGATGCGTTTTTTTCATTTCCAGAATATCGTTTACCTGCACATCCAACATCTATTCCCCCATTTTACCAAATCAATCAACCCGCCTGCCTCATATAAAAGCAGAGAATTAATAAATACAGCTTTTACACCGCAGACAATAAATCAACTTTTCCATAAAATATAGCCCTTTATAAAAAATATGCGGCAGCGCATTTTCAGTTTTTATGCTAACAGATATAGCAAAAACACACCAAATAGTACAGCGCAGCATGATAAAAAATACCTCTTAACAATCCAGAAATTTACGCTTACGGCTGAATACAGGTTTTCCGCAAAAAATAAAGGACTGCACAGCCGGCGCTACCGTCTTATTATAGCAATTTTAAGGGTAAAAGGCAATCTTTTTCAGTTTTGGCACATCTTGCTTTCCCATTGCTGTTTCCCTGTTAAGAGGAGCAGCGCCGCCTTTCTTCATTATTTTGAAACCAGAGAGCGGAAACGGAGGCAAAAATTTTCACTCATAGGGCTTTTAAAGGGGGAAGAATAGTAAAGGGTTAAAGAGCTTTTGAGAAAGCGCAATCGCACCCTTTAATCCTTTTACCATTTTTGAAAGGAGACCCCGCGTATGAGCGTTACCGTCACCGCGGAATTTGATTCCGTGGATTTTGCGGAACGGGCGGCAAGACGGGTCAAGGCCCGCTATCCACAGGTGGGGAAAGCAGTTATTAAATGCAACCATGTCTCGGATGGAGACGAACAGCACCGGGTTCCGGTTCCTGTTCTGAACTCTTTCCATGATAACTTCATGACCATTGCCTTTACCCCAACCCCGCCGTTCAGCACCGAAAACACCTCGCTTTTTCGAAATGAAACCGACCAGCGCCGCACCGCAGCCCTGGAAATAACCTCTGAAACCGCCCAGGCGGAAAAAATTGCAGGGTTCCTTATTTCCTGCGGCGGATACCGCGTACAAAAGGTGTAATACCTCTCCGTTGTTTTGCATATAGTTTACCAAGTTGCAAAACAATGGAGGTACATAAGATGAACTATTATCCGGAAGGCAGCCTGATCCACAGCGATGAAAACCAATACTACCTGCGCAGCGAAGCCACGTTAACTGAAGCCCTCCGTTCCCAGGCCATCCTCGAGGCGCGCGCCGTCCTATGCGACAGCGATCATAATCTAATCATTGATCTTGGATGTATGACCGGTATTATCCCCAGAGAGGAGGGAGCACTTGGGATCGACAGCGGAAAAACCCGTGATATCGCATTGATTTCCCGCGTAAACAAAACGGTCTGTTTTATGGTAACTGGTTTTGAAAAAAGCAGCACCGGAAAGACAACTGCCCTTCTTTCGCGGCGCAGGGCACAGCAGGCCTGTACCGACAATTACCTTTCCAAACTGACTTGTGGCGATATTTTGGCCGCCCGGGTCACCCATCTGGAGCAATTCGGCTGCTTTGTGGATATCGGCTGCGGCATCCCATCCCTAATTCCAATCGATTCAATCTCTATTTCAAGAATCTCCCATCCAAGCGACCGTTTCCGCCAGGGGCAGATGATCTATGCGATTGTCAAAAGCTTTACCGACGATGGACGGATTTGTTTAAGCCATAAGGAACTTCTCGGCACTTGGGAAGAAAACGCAAGCAATTTCCAAAGCGGAGAGACAGTTTCCGGAATTATCCGCTCAATTGAAAACTACGGCGTCTTTGTAGAGCTTGCCCCAAATCTCGCAGGGCTGGCAGAACTAAAAGACGGGATCAAAAGCGGACAGTTTGCAAGTGTTTATATCAAAAGCTTGATTCCGGAAAAGATGAAGATTAAGCTCATTATTGTTGATTCTTTTGACGAAGGCGAAATTGATTACCATTACAATTATTATCATACTGAAGGACATATGGATTACTGGCGTTATTCGCCTGAGTCCAGTTCCAAGGTCATTGAAAGTACATTCTAGGTACAAAACCGCCCATGGATGGCCGTATCATTTCGAACGGCTTTCTCCACGGGCGGTTTTGCTATATTTCACTTCGCAGTGCGTCCACAGGCCGAAGCTTTGCCGCCTGCATAGCCGGATAAACTCCAAAAACGACCCCAATCCCGGTGGCAAACAGGACGCTGAACAAGATCATACCCTGATTGAGAAGCGGCGTCATTCCAATAGCGGTGCATCCCAAAACGGAAAAAAGAACCCCCAATACCAATCCCGCCAGGCTGCCGATTCCCGAAATTAAAAATGACTCTGTTAAAAACTCCATCATAATTTTATGCCGGGAAGCGCCAATTGACTTTTTGATCCCAATTTCTTTCGTCCGTTCACTGACTGAAACTAGCATCACCGTCATAATGGACAACCCCGCGACAACAAGTGAAATTCCCGCGATTACCGAGAGAACCAATGTAACAATCCCGAGAATATTGTCAAGCTGTTCCCGCTGTTCCACCAGGTTTTCCACCCGGATATTATCGCCGTTTCCGAGCACGCTGGCAAGGGATGCTTTTATTTCCTTTGCGGCGAGGTCAGGATCGGCATCCGGTTGGAGCTTGACTGCAATCTGGTCAAAATTAGATTTTCCCGTATGGCTTTTTAGAGTTGTATAGGGCATATACAAAAAGCATGGGATGTAATTGCCAATCAAGCCCTGCATAATGCTTCCGCCCGTCTCCACAACGCCGACGACCTCAAACGATTCCATATGGCCGTTCATTGAGACCCGCATGGTTTTTCCAACAATATTGGTCCGTTTATAAATCTTCTGTGCGTAGTTCTCATCCACAATACAGACCGCAGCGTTTGAAGCAACGTCGGCTTTGTTGATATACCGCCCGTACAGCAGCTTCATGGAGACAATATTCTGTGCACCGCTGTCAATTCCCCAGACGGCACAGTCGGTTTTAAGGCCCCTCATTGAACTTTCTGTGTACTCCAGCATTAACGGCATGGCATCAGATATACCTTCCAGTTCCTTAACATTATTGAGCTGCGTGGTAAAAAGCTGACTGCCGCTCTTTACCGTGCGCACGGTAAGCCCGCTCATCCCAATGCTGTCTATTTCCTGGTTGATAGTCGCCTTACCGATTTCGCCAATGGTGGAAATGACAATGACGGACAAAACACCGATAGTAATGCCAATGATGGTGAGGATTGAACGCATTTTTTTGCGAAACACATTTTTAGAACCGTTTATCACATAGTCGAACATTTAGCTGACCCTTCCCTGTACGCTGATGTACCCGCCTTCTCCTGTAACGGTCGATACGTCGAACACAACCAGGTCGCTGGGGTATACTCCCTTTGTAATTTCAATCCCGTTGGAAGTCTCTACCCCGCTTGTAACCCATCGTTTCACGGCTGTGCCGGTTTCAGCGTCGTAGACATATACGTATTCATCCCCGTTTTCGTCCTGGCCAACAGCGTCGTAGGGAAGCAGGTTCACCTGCCGTGTATCTTCCACCTGAATCTCTGCTTTAACCGTATATCCCGGTTTCAGAGCCGTTTCACTGCCGTCAAGTTTGACAGTAACATCTACTACTGTTTCCAGCGAGGTTCCGGAAAGCTGCTTTCTTGCGGATGCAGAAATAGAAGTGACTTTTCCATAGGTGACCTGGGAGCCGGTGGAAACACCGGTCAGTGCCACCGTTTGCCCCGTTTTAACGGCGGATACATCGGCTTCCGCAACCGCAAGAGTAGCAACCATTCCGGATCCGTTCGATACGACCGCAAGGGTTTCACCTGGAAGAATTAAAGTTCCTTTTGCCGCCTCAATTCGGCTGACAACTCCGGATTTAGACGCCGTTACCACAGACGGAAGCAACTCAGCTAATTGATCCCCGGAGTACTCGCCAAGCATCTGCAAAAGCGAAACGGTAAGGCTTTCACCAGATGTGGACAGGCTGCTTGATGCAAGCTTTAAAAGGAGTTCTTTTGTATTTTCCTTATCAACCTCCATCAAAATATCCCCGGCTTTTACATTGTCACCAACGGAAACATTAATTTTTTTGATTACCAGGGGAAAATCGGAGGTGACGTCCGTTTTTTCTTGTTCTTCAACTGTACCGTTTGCATAAACCACCTCGGAATACCGGTCTGTTTTCATAGAAGTGACTTTTACAGCTGGAAGAATTTGGGCAGTCATTTGTGGAATCAGTAAAACCGCAAACATAAGTACAAGCGTTATAACACCAAGCGTCAAATACTTTTTCATACACACTCACCCTTTGAAATCATCATCGGTTTTAGTGTTGCTGTCCAGCTCTTAAATATTCCCTTTACGTTCTTTTATTCTCGTTGAATTTTTCTTGCAGAATAGGAAATATAGTCCCATAAAAGTGTTTCACGCCGATTGCGTGTATTTATATGCTAAAAATCCCGGATGACACATTTCTCTATCACCCAGGATTTTTGTTAAAAAAACGTTCATTTTTTCGAATAAAACACCGCAACAGAAATAAACTAGGAAGAGATTATCAACCTATTTTGCTGAATTGAGGTGTTACCATTGAATTTGATTTGGTGCAGCAAGCCGTGTGTTTACCAGTCTGAAGGTGTGTGTACGCTGGAACGGCTCACCGCTCCCACCGCTAGCACAGAACAAGGCTGCTGTTATTTTGTATCAAACGAAAAGCAAACTGAAAAAGACAGGCCGGAAGCACCTTCCCACCGTTCCAAAAGTTAGTCGGAAAAAGCGGCGGCAACCGCCTGCTTTAAGTTGCTCACACCCACAATTTCAATTCCGTCCAAGCCTGAAACTGAAGAAAGCACTTTAAGCGTCTGCCTGGGTACAAGGCACTTCGTAAAGCCAAGGCGCTCAGCCTCCTTTAACCGCTGAACAAGGTTCGAAACAGTTCTCAGTTCACCCGCAAGACCAAGTTCGCCAAAGGCGAGCAGGTTGTCCGGCAGGGGCTTGTCCCGGAGACTTGATATCAACGCGAGCGCTATGGAAAGGTCGGCGGCAGGTTCTTCCAGTCTGAGGCCGCCCACTATATTGATGTAAACATCTAACATTCCAAAAAAATAGCCGGCCCGCTTCTCCAAAACGGCGAGGATAAGGGACATTCGGTTATAGTCAAACCCAGCGGCCATTCGGCGCGGCGTTCCAAACCCCGTCTTTGTTACAAGCGCCTGTACCTCGGCCATGATCGGCCTGCTGCCCTCCATTACGCAGGCAGCACAGGTTCCGCTCACGCCGACGGGGCGGTCAGATAACAGCATCATAGAGGGGTTTTCCACCTCGGACAACCCGGTGTCGATCATTTCGAACATCCCAATTTCATTGGTGGAGCCGTAACGGTTTTTAACGGCGCGGAGAATCCTGTAGGCAAGGTTGCGGTCGCCTTCAAAATAAAGCACTGCGTCAACAATATGTTCAAGTACCTTTGGCCCGGCAATCGCCCCGTCCTTGTTGACATGCCCGACAATAAACATCGGGATTTCCTCCGATTTCGCCGTCCGCATCAGGGCGGAGGTACACTCGCGCACCTGGGTAATACTCCCCGCCGAAGAGGATACCTGGGCGAGGTTCATAGTCTGGATCGAATCGATAATAACCAAGTCCGGCTTTTGCGTCATAATAGTATGGATAATTGTATCCACATCAGTTTGAGAGACAATATACAGGTTGCCGCTCTCTACTCCCAGCCGCTGCGCCCGGAGCTTCAACTGGCGGACCGATTCTTCCCCCGATACATAGAGAACGCTGTAATCCTTTCCAAGATAATCACAAATCTGTAAAAGCAAAGTGGATTTTCCAATTCCCGGGTCACCGCTTAAAAGATTAATCGACCCCTTTACGATGCCGCCGCCCAAAACACGGTCAAATTCTTTAAGGCCGCTATGGTAACGCACTTCCGCCTCGGTATCGATTTCTGAAAGTCTGACCGGCGCAGCTGCTCCGGCAAGTGGAACAGCAGTTGTTTTTGTATTGCTTTTCGCCGGAGCGGAAACCGCCTGAACCTGCAATTCAAAGGTGTTCCACTCGTTACAGGACGGGCATTTCCCGTTCCATTTCGCTGCTTCAAAGCCACAGTTCGTACAAATGTAAACTTCCTTAACTTTAGCCATAATTCCTCTCCGTTACCCAACTAAATAGTCCATCACACCGGTCATAATGGCAAATGCCATTTTAGCACGGTATTCCTCATCCATCAGCAACGCCTCTTCCCCCGGATTTGAAACAAAACCGCACTCACAGAGAATCGCAGGCACCTCCGAATGAAACATAAGGAACAGATTGCTTTCTGCGGGCTTAATGACCCGTTTGTTCTCCGGCTGAAGCATCTGTATAATAGACGACTGTACCGACTGTGCCAATTCCTTAGATGCATCCAGGTTTGCGCTGTAAAATATTTGCGCTCCCTTACAGGATGGATCCTCGTATTGGTTGAGGTGGATTGAAATTACCAGCGCTGTTGGATCCTCATTATAAATTTTCAGACGGTTATAAAGATCTGAACGTTTTTTTTCGCCAATTGAATCAGCGCCTTCATCATGAATTGAACGGTCGTCCTCTCTGGTCATGACTACCCGGAACCCGCATGCACGCAAAAGATCCCTCAGCTTGAGGGAAATATCCAGGTTCATGTCTTTTTCAATGCTGCCGCTGTACCCAACGGCACCTCCGTCTACCCCGCCGTGTCCGGGGTCAATTACAACCGTGCGGGTAGAAGCGACGTTTCCTGTAACAGGCGCCGTCGTCTCAAGGCGTGTTACCGCGAGGATAAGGAAGAAAGCCGCCAGCGGGACAGCTGCCACGACCGCGACTTTCCGTATTAATTCTATCTTCATACCGGCCACCTATCAAGAAATTTCTACTTCATATCTATGAGCCGGGCCGTTTCAGTTATGCCTTATTTCTCTTTTTTGTTTTTCTTGTAGATAATCCGGTCAGATACCACAATATCCTTAAGCCCAAGCGTATAAGCAATATGGCAGGTTACTGGAATAACCGATATCATCAAGAAAAAAATCACGTAAAAGTACCAGGTAAAATCGTAAACGCCTGCGGTTGACACAACTATGGAAATAAAGGGCCAGAAAAAGGAATTCAAAATCCGATAAAAAAAGAAGTAATCCGGTAAAAAACCCAGTGTCATAAAAACGGCAAGGATTGTCATGACATAAAACGGCAAGGCCGCAATGAGTCCCGCCTTTAAACCATACAGCTTATCGGGTTTTAAATGATTGCGCTCATAGTAGCCGCGGTCCCTATGTCCGCGGTTGTTAATCGGCGAAGCGATAAACGCAATCAAAATTGAAAGGCAGATTAACTCCATTACCCACAGCAGCCATTGATAGGTAAAAAAGAAGATTGTGGAAACCACCAGAACAAGACAGCAGAAATCCGCCAGAAGGACCTTTACCAAAATTTTGCCTCCCATTCCCCAAGTGTTGGGACGAGCTGAAACCGCATTGTCAATACTCATACCGGTACCCCTTTTTCTAAACATTCTGTTCGCAGTGACTCTATTATATCTGATTCCTCAGAAAGTGTCAATTTACACAAAAATGCCGCCTGATTCTCACCAACAGGCGGCGTTTTATCATAAAACAAGCGTTATTTTTATTTTATTTCACAGGAACAAGCTCATATTCTCTGGAACCAAGGCCAATTTTTTCAGCGTGTTCCATACAAGCTTTCCAGTCACTTTCCGGCGTTGTGTTAACAAAATGGTCGTGATGGTCATGGAAATGCGGAGCGTTCATGTTATCGTCCAAAAGGCTCCCTTTGCTGACCGGCTGAGCATTACAGGCATCAGCGCAAGCCATATCCAGCGCAACCGGGTCAAACGAGGCAAACATACCAACATCCGGAATAATTGGAACGTCGTTTTCCCCGTGGCAGTCGCAGAAAGGCGACACGTCCATGACAATATTAATGTGGAACTGCGGGCGCCCAGTCACTACCGCTTTGGCATATTCCGCCATTTTCATGCCGAGCTTTTCAGCCGCGCTTCCGCTTGTATTCGAAATTGCGTCGATAAAGCAGGCTCCAATGCAGCGGCCGCATCCCACGCATTTATCGTGGTCAATTGACGCCTTGTTCCGTGTATTAAAGGAAATGGCGCCATGCGCACAGTTTTTGGCACAAATCCTACAGCCTTTGCAGACGCTCTGGTCAACCTGCGGTTTACCGTCGTTATGCTGTTCCATTTTACCGGCCCGGGAACCGCATCCCATACCAAGGTTTTTGATTGCCCCGCCAAAGCCGGTTAACTCATGACCCTTGAAATGATTCAGGGAAAGGATAATATCAGCGTCCATGACAGCGCGGCCGATCCGCGCTTCTTTGACATAAGTACCGCCTTCAACCGGGACGAGAACCTCGTCTGTTCCCTTGAGCCCGTCCGCAATAATTACATGGCAGCCGGTGGAAAACGGGGTGTATCCGTTTTCGTAAGCAGCGTCGATATGGTCAATCGCGTTTTTCCGGCGACCGACATACAGGGTATTACAGTCGGTTAAAAAGGGAACGCCGCCCTGCTCCTTTATATAATCGGCAACCACTTTTGCAAAATTAGGGCGGAGATAAGAAAGATTGCCGGGTTCGCCAAAGTGAATTTTAATTGCGGTGAATTTTTCATTAAAATCAATTGACTGAGCGCCGGCTGCTACCATTAATTTTGGCTCAATCACTTTTCCTGTGGGATGCCGGTAGAGGCATCAAGCAAATGAATTGAATAAAGAAGAGCCTTCGATTAGGATA
>CACXEO010000061.1 GCA_902766785.1 Oscillospiraceae bacterium
GGCCCCGGCAGATGCCGGGGCCTTTTACTTTTGTAATCAATAACGTAGTTCGCGGGGCGTGTGAGGAACCACTTTAGAGCTGTTCGGGCCGCGTACTGTCCGCGGGGAGTTCCGGATGGTCCGTTTCCCGCTGTTTGAGCCCTGCAATATACCCTGCTTCAAACACTTCAAGAGCGAGCTCGCCGGAGCAGTTCTGCATATCCCGGTAAAGATCGGTCAGCTCGTCGAGCAGAGCTGGATGCGTAATCCGGCAGGCAATTTCCCGGTAATAACCCCAAAGCCTGTTTTCCAGCTTTTCGGCGTCCGGTGTGGAGAAAACTGAACACAAAAAGGTGAGAAAACCTGTGTCGCAGGGGGTAAAAGCCCTGCCGCATCTTTTGCCTGCCGTATAGGTGTGGTAAACTGTTACAAGCCGCGTCTGGCGTTTCAGCGCCTTTACGTAGCTGAGCAGCAGCTCGGCCTTTGCCCTGAGCTCCACCAATATGGGCAGCGATAAAAACAAAAACTGCTCTGCCAACCGGTAACGTTCGGTGTACAGACGGTTCTGCTCCTTCAAATACCGCGCCATTCCGGCCAGGATTTCTTTTTCGTTCTCCGTAATCTCCATTTTGACACCCGTTCCCCTTCATCTCTTTCTATCGGCAGCGGAAAATCAGTTCCGCGTAAAAACAAAAAACAGTCATGCGGAAGTAAAATAGAACTTCCCCCGGCTGTTTTTATTGTATCCCTTGAAAGGGCGGGCACTCGGTTTTTTTCCTGACAGATATTTCCGCAAAGCACTAAAAAACTGCGGCGTTTAATAATAAAATTTATTCGTTTAAGAGCTTTTCCAGGTCGGGGATAGAAACGTCCATCCTTTTTGAAACCTCTTCCATTGACATGCCGGAGGAGAGGAAACGGTTCACCACCATTTTCATGCATTCGCCCACTTCGATGATATGCCCGTCAGGGTCATAAAACCGCACGACGCGCTGGCCCCAGCCATGCTCGAAGACCTTACCCAAATAGCGAACGCCGGGGTATTCCCCAAGCTTTTTTAAAAACCCGTCGAAATCCTCTTCCTCAAAGCAGAGCTCCATGTTATTCGGTTGTTTGAAGATACTGTCCTTTGGAACACCCGTAAGCCAATCGAAGTCCTGCTGGAGCGATAAGCCGCAGGTAAAGGAGATGTTGATGCCGTAGTCCTGGTACAGCTCCAAACCAAATAAATCCTCGTAAAATTTTCTGGAAACGGCAATGTCGCTGACCGCTATCACGGTAGATGAATATTTCATAACGATTCTCCTTACCAAAATAAATTTCGCGGTTTTTTTAAACCAAAGGGGCAGACAGCGTAGCCGTTTGCCCCTGATTGTTTATTTTAATATGCGAAAGACCCGGGGAGTTCCTATAAAACAATCTTCCAGGCATTGCGGTCCACATTTCCGCTAATACCGTCGACCTTGCCGGTTGAAGTGCCCTGCCAGATGCTGAAAGGCTGGCTCCAGCTGACGGTTGACGCCCAGACGGCAAGCCATTTTTCAATGCCGGTCAGCTTGGAGAGGTCAAGCTGGTTTTCAAACCAGCTTCGGCTGGCGTAGATCATTGGCTTACGACCTTTGGCAGTGACAGCATTACAGAACGCCACGACCGTCTCGGTCCGTTGCGCTTTGGTGAGCTTATTGCCGCGAGGTTCGGTATCCCCAGCATCCGGATTCCAGCCGACATATTCCGAATCAATGACGACCGGCCCGGTGACGTTCAGCCCCTCAATGGCGTTGAGGGTCCATTCGGCCTCCTGCTTGCCTTCCTCCGCGGTTGTAGCCTGGGAGAAGAAGTAGACCCCTACCTCAATCCCGTTTGCGGTTGCCCCTTTTACATTTTCAACAAAGCGTTCGTCGTAGACAATCTTGCCGGTGACGCAGCCGCGCACACCCGCCCGGATAAAGGCAAATTCAATGCCGCCCGCCTTAACCTTGGCCCAGTCTATTTTACCGTTCCACTGGGAGACGTCAATCCCCGCTTTGGAGGAGAGTTCGCCGTTTTCGTTAAACCAGTAGCTGGCGTTGTTTACATTCTGCCATCCGGTCAACTTTTTCCCGTTCACATAACAATAGGTTTTCCCTTCCCATTCATACCAGCCGTTTTGCGGCGGATTTGGGGTGGGGACGGAGGAACTCGATGAGTCGGAAGAAGAGCTCGAGGATAATGAGGATGAGGATGAGGATGACGAGGAAGAAGATGAACTCGAAGACGAGCTGGAGGAGGACGAGTCACTGCTGGAAGGATTGTCCGGCGTACCCGGCACCGTTATGGTTCCACCCGAGCCGTTTTGGTTACCACCCGGCCGCCTTTGCGGGTCTTCTTTTTTATCTTCCTCAGTCGGTTTAAAGATAGGGTCCTCGGTTACCTTTCCGGTAATGGGCTGTTCCGGCGCGGGTGCGGGCGGTTCCCCTTCGGATTCCTCAGAAGAGCTTTGGGACCTTTCCGATTCGGAAGAACTGGAAGATAAACTATCTGCCACCTGCATGCCGAGCCCTCTCGGCGTATAAACGCGGGCAAAGGTGCTGGCTTCTTCGGCCACCGGCGTACAGCCGGAAAGGACCGAAAGGAAAAAAACACAGGCGACAGCCAGCGCCCCCGCTTTTAATTTAAACATTGCAAACCTCCATGGTCACATAAAAGGAACAAATTTTCGTTACTAGTTTAACATAAAACAGCGGAGGATTCAACGCTTTTCGCCGCTATTCTTCAGCGCTGTTTCTGGAAAATGCTTCCACGTTGGAAAAAGCCGCATTTTTTTCCAATTCCGTACAGGGCGAAAACAATGAGAACGCCGAGCAATGCGCCAGCCAAAACATCAGTCGGGTAGTGTACAAATAAATAGGGGCGGGAAAAGGCGATAAACGCCGCAAGGATGCAGGCTGGAATCCCCAAACGTTTATCCGCCAGGAAGAGCGCTTCCGCCGCCGCGAAAGAGGAAGGCGCGTGCCCTGATGGAAAGGAAAAGCTGTGTGGTAGCGGAATCAGCAATTCAGCCTCTGGGAGTGAGACAAAAGGGCGGGGCCGGGCGACCAGCGGCTTGAGCACCAGGTCGCCGAGCAGATAGCCAGTGATAACCCCCGCAATTAATAAGACGCCATAACGGCGGTAACTGGGGAAGAAAAGAAGAGCGATCCCCGCGGCAAACCAAACTGCCCCATAATTCCCAAGGGAAGTGATAAAAACCATCAGGCCGTCAAGCCAGTCCATATGCAGGGACTGGAACCATGACAAAACAGCCTGGTCAAACTGCTGCAGCCAATCCAAAAAAGATCCTCCTTTTAAATTCAGATTGTTAAATTTTACGAGGGTTGATACATTGACTTTTCTTTTAAAAATAAGTATGCTAAACTTATTTTATCAGGAAAATGCACATGCAATCATGTTTTTATAAAAAACAGCCGTGGATGAATTAAAATGCCGCGGCATTTTACTGCCGGTTTCCAACACGCCCTATGGCGGCAAAAGCCAATTTCGACCAAAAACATATGAAAAAGGGGGGTAAACCATTATGAAACGCCGTATCGCCTGCCTGTTCTTTGCGCTGTTTCTCTTCGCCGCTTTTCTGACTGGCTGTGAAGAACGGCAGATTTATCCTTTATCTGAAGTCAGAGAAGAAGATTGGCTCAATCACAAAACCTGTGGGATTTGGGGTTGCGGTCATAGTCCCTCCGGCTGGCATCGAATAGCTTGAGGAAGAAGTA
>CACXEO010000062.1 GCA_902766785.1 Oscillospiraceae bacterium
CCTAATCGAAGGCTCTTCTTTATTCAATTCATTTGCTTGATGCCTCTACCGGCATCCCACAGGAAAAGTGATTGAGCCATAAAAAATCCCACTCAAAAGAGTGGGGGGTTATTAAACATCGCTTACCGCAATTGGGTTGTGCTACCAATTTAGATGCCATATTAGATACCTAATTCAAAGCAGTATATATTTCCGTAGCTCCAATTGTATTTGCTGCCGTTATGACGGTCAAAGGTCAGCCAAAAATATCGGGTACGGCTGCCTTTCTTTATCGGAATTACCGTTCCCCAACCTCGGAATCCGCCGTCTGGATAATTAAATTTTGCTTTTTGCATTCCGTGCTTACTGTATATGCGGTATTCAGATGTTGCCTTAAAATCATTGCCACAAACAAAGAACAGCTCACCGTCTATCTTTACGAAAGAGCCTCCCGTTTCCGCGCCGTCATATCCTTGGCCAATATATGTATAACCCTCAAAAGGATATTTGGATTCAAAGAACACGTAGACATACTGTTTTGTCTTTGGATTCAGTCTACAAATCGCCATAATCCAACGGTCATTTTCTTTATCATAAAAAAAATCAGGGTCTTCATCGCCCTTGAATCCGGCAAAAGCAGAAATATCTGATGTATCGGATGCCTTTCTCATGATTTCAACATCCACTACATTAACGCCAAACCTCGGATCTCCCTCAAAAGCAGCGTGTGCCAAAATATGTTCGTGCTCAAAGGAACTGACCCATACATACCACTGTTTTTTATCACGGTGATAAAGTATTACCGGTGCAACATAGCCGCGCCATTTCCCGTCACCGCAATCGTAACATAGCGCTCCGGTCATTCGGAATTCTGCTGTTCCTGGAACCCACGAGAAAACGCCTTGAAAAGTTCCCTCCTGCATACGGACAGATGCAGTGAAATATATATTTCCCTGTTCCTGCAGTACCTCGCCGTTTTCATATTTAATGGGCCTGATATCGGCGATCGAAACGCCGTTGTCAATATAAGACAGCACTTCTCTTACAATGACATTTCGGGATGCAAGCAAAAACACATATCCATTGGAAAACAGCGAATACTGATTTGAATCCTGGAATGCTCCGTCATAAAAGGTACACAGGTATTCGGGCTTACCGTTATTTTTTAGATAGACATCAAACGCTCCCGGCCGACAGCTTACGATCAGCGTACATTCAGCCTTTACAAAGCCAGGCAAACCAACCTCTTCACAACGAGTTTCACAAGTATATGTGAGTTTGTTATCTATTACCGTAATCCTAGCTTCTGTATTGGCAAGCTTAAAACAAAACCCTACTTCACCCTCAGAAAAATTCCCGGTTACTTCATAGGTCGCGAAGGGAAAGAACTGACAAAATAGTCTTTTTACCGTGCCTTTTCTAATTGTGTAAAGATTATTTTCAATACTTTCTACGCAATCATCGCTTTTCTGCATAACGGGATACAGATCACCGCGTGTATCGCTTACAAAATCCTTGGAAAAGGTCATCTCACCAAGCTTGATTTTCAAGTTTTTATACATCGATACGGAAAATTTTCTTTTAAATTCCGAACAAAACAGATTCATCTATCCCTCTCCTCAAAAACGATATATTGCTGATGTTTTATTATACAATACTAAGCTAAAACTTTCAATTGTTTTAGTCCAACTCCCCTAAACATCTATTTTTAAGGGATGGCATCTTTTTGTTTTAACTGGGTTTTCCAGCGAAATGTCTTTTTCACTCACACAATATAGAAGAGGTGGATACTTTAGATGCTGCTTCCCTCGGGAGGCCCTTGCCCGCCCCGGACAAAAAGAAAAGAGTCCAACGCGAATTGCATCCAGACTCAGTCTGGTGCCAAAGAGTAACAAAACGGAGCAGAATCGAGGTAAGAGTAACTAAAAGTAATGTAAATCTGATCGGTCTCGCAAATCGGAATTTGTTTAGATGTCTTTAACGGGATGAAGTTAGATATAGCTTCTTGTTCCAATAGGCTCTAATTGAATGTGAGGACTGGAATCATAACCTATGGTTTCGGGATTATATTTCTTTATGGCTTCCTACACCTGCTCGATTACTTCTTCAAAACATTCCACACCCTGTACATATTCTGAGGTTCCTGCCTTGACATACTTTTTCGGAAGCCATAAACATACAAGTTCGCCACTGATCGATTTATACTGTAAAGCAATTCCCATACATTATAGCTTATTTCCTCGCAATACTTAAAAAATTCTTTTGTCTCTCTGCCTCGTTTGACAATAAATAAAAGGCTTCTGACGAATATCAGAAGCCTTTTCGTTTAGCCATAACAAAATCACAACTGGATTTTTGGAACCCATCCTCAATTTCTCATCACCCGGTCAGGATCATACCGGTTGACAAACGTCAATGTAATCACTGCCGGCAGGATAATCGATAGCAGCGATATCCCTGCAATGGTCAGCACCAGCTCCCAGTTATACGATATCATCTCGTTTCCAAACACCAGCAGGTTTGTAATCAACGCAAGAACCCCAGCAAACACCAGTGCCAATACTGCCGTTTTGATAACCTGCATCAGCGATTCCAGATAGACCAGCCGGCGGATTTCTTTCCGGGTAATCCCGTTCGCCTTCAGGATCGAAAACTCGAACTTCCGCCCCTCGACATAGTTCATGTAGATCACCGCCATCAGCAGGAAGATGATGACAAGGATCACGATTGAGACAATAAAGGTCATGTCCCGGATCGACTGGATGCTCGCGTTCATGCTCTCAAAATCCTGATAGCGGTTGTAAACCAGAAAAGATGAATTCATCCGCGACAATTTTTCTTTTGCAGATTCAACGGCGTGGTAGCTCGACGCACTCATGATGCAGGCGCTCGGCCGCCATATGTTCTCCCCTTGGTTCAGCTCAGTCTCTTTCTGTGAATCCAGTAACGCTTTCATCCGGTCGTATGGAATGTAAATGATATTCTCCGAACTCTGGCTGTAAGAGTTTTTGACCTGGTTTTCAAGGATGCCGCGCACCTTTCCCCCAATGGAATCCAGTACGCAAACATCGAGATCCCCTTTAATTATTTCGCCGCCTTCACCCGGAAAATCCATCTCTTTCAGCTTGACAGGAACCAGCGCGTCAGCCGCCAGGGAAACCCCTTCCGGCGATTCGATTCCCAGCAACTCCGCCATTGGCGCAGACAGGTAGATGCCGCTTTCCGTAGTTTTGTCCAGCTTCTCGGATTTTTGGTCCATCAGCTGATCGGGCAGGTATGGAACAATGGTGTAGCTATCATTTGTTTCGTTCGGGCCAAAAGCAATTCTTTCCGTTTTCCCGTCCTGATCTGTGACAGAAACGGTTCTCGTTTTTTCCTCCGTCTGCCCTTCAACATATAGCGCAGAGTTGAATTCAAAGTAGGGATAAACCCCTTCCAGTTCGGAAACTTTTTCAAAGTTGGCAAGGTCTTTCTCTGTGAAGGCCAAATCCGACGGGAGGGAGTAATATTCACCTTTCACATGGCCGGGGGCAGTTGCATTGACTACCCAGATTTCGCGGTTTGAGACCTTATTCATCAAATCATCCTGCGCCTTAGTGAAATTTTCCCCGAACCCGGCGCAGAGGGCGGAAAAGGAGATTGCGGCGGCGCAGACTGCGACCATAGCCTTTTTGCGGAACTTCGCCCTCCGGTTAGACCGGTGGATGTAACGGGCGAAGAATCCGGTCTTTAATCTGCGCCGTTTTCTTTTTTTGACGCTTCATCCTCCACAGTGCAATGGAGCAGCTCCGCGCCCTTCACAGCGTTAATTTTCTTACCCTCAATCCTGTAGATCACGTCGGCCTGCTCATAGATCACCGGGTCGTGGGTGGCAATGACAACCATCTTCCCCTGCTCGTAGGCAATCTCCCGGAACAGAGACATCACCAGTTCAGTATTCGCCGCATCCAGCGAGGATGTCGGCTCGTCGGCGATGATCAGGTCCGGGTCTTTCGCGAGGGCGCAGATCACAGCCAGCCGCTGCTGCTCCCCGCCCGAAAGCACCTTCGGGTAATCGTCCAGCTTTTCCGGCATCCCAACCAGCCCGATCAGCTTTGACAGTGTTTCGTCATCACACGGCTCCCCGGCAAGGGTCGCCATCAGCCGGATGTTTTCCCTGACGGTCAAGCTGTCGTTCAGGTTTTTATCCTGGAAGATGTAGCCGATCCGCGACTTGCGGACAGCGCCCTTGGCCTCGTCGTCCGAGACGTTGACCTGCTCCCCGTCGAAGAGGTACTCATAGTCCTTGTTCGAGGAAATCAGGCCGAGGCAGTAGAGCAGGGTAGTTTTCCCGCTCCCGGACGGGCCGGTGATCGCGGTAATCTTCCCGGCAGGGACAATCAGTTCGCTGTCCACGATCACAGGATCCGCGAATTTGATGTTCACGTGAGTTAGGCTAATCATGGGAAGACCTCCTTTAATTCCTCATAACCGCGTCCGGTTCAAATTTATTGACGAACAACAAAGAAATAGCTGTTGGCAAAACAATAGAAGCCAAAGAAATGGTAAACAACCACAAC
>CACXEO010000063.1 GCA_902766785.1 Oscillospiraceae bacterium
AAAAGCAAGCTTTTGGCGGCTGAGAGAACATTGCGCCTTTTGGCAGCGGCTTCCGCCGCTTCTTTGGCTAAATAACCTCACGCCGCAAACAAAGTTTCCGACTGTAAAAAGAGTCGGCTGTACCCCGCTGGAACGGCATTCAACATTTGAAACAGCGCAAACTATAAAAAAAGAACGATACCGGGCATAAGTCGTCATTTTATTGTGGCTATTTGTGCATTGCCCGTATCGCATGGCGGTTTTTATGAAAAAGATATTACTTGTCGGTATTAACGCGAAATACATCCATTCTAACCTGGCAATTCGCTGCCTGAAAGCGTATGCGGAACAGAGCGGTGTCGCCTCTCCCATTTCATTACAGGAATACACCATCAACCAGAATCCAAGTGAAATTCTGGAGAAGATTGTTGCACAGGCCCCAGATATCGTTGGGTTTTCCTGTTATATCTTCAATATTGAAACAACGCTCCGGCTGGTGCAGGACCTCAAAGCAGTTCTGCCGGGCTGTGTGGTTTTTCTGGGCGGCCCGGAAGCAGGAACCCGGAGTCTTGACCTGATGGAAAAATACAACGAAATTGATTTCATTATCAGGGGTGAGGGCGAACGTCCCACTGCCCTGCTGCTGCATGCGCTGGAAGAGAACAATTCCAGTTTCTCCGGCCTTCCCTCCCTTTCCTATCGTCTGGAGGAGGATCTCATTGAAACACCGCTTTCTGAGCCACTCCACCACGAAAACCTGCCCTATCACTATACGAAGGATGAAATCGAAGCTCTGGATCACAAGATCATCTATTTTGAAAGTTCCCGCGGCTGCCCGTTTCGCTGCTCCTACTGCCTTTCCTCGGTCGACAAACACCTGCGTTTCTTCCCGATGGCAGAGGTTCTGGATCAGCTCAAACTGTTTTTGGACTGCCGGGTCCAGCAGGTAAAATTTATCGACCGCACCTTCAACTGCGACCAGGAGCGTGCGCTTGTAATTTGGCGGTTTTTAAAGGAAAATGACAACGGCGTTACAAACTTTCACTTTGAAATCGCCGCCGAGCTTCTTTCCCTCGAACTGATGGAGCTTTTAGAAGAAATGCGGCCTGGTCTGATACAGCTTGAAATCGGGGTGCAGTCCACCAACCCGGAAACGCTCATGGCAATTCATAGAAAAGCAGACTGGAATACGGCGAAAGAAAAAATTGCCCGGATTATCGCCAAAGAAAATGTCCATATCCATCTGGATTTAATTGCCGGACTCCCCAAAGAGGGGTTTTCCTCTTTTACGCGTTCATTCGATGACGTCTACGCCTTAAAACCGCACCAACTCCAGCTGGGCTTTCTTAAACTCCTTGCGGGCTCCCTGCTGGAGAGCGAAGCGGATTATTACGGAATTGTCTGTAAGCGGTATCCTCCCTATGAGGTCTTGCGGACAGCCAGCCTTTCTTTCTATGAACTAGCCTTCCTAAAACAGGTTGAAGCGCTTGTTGACCTCTTTTATAACAGCGGGCGGTTCCAAAGCTCTTTGGCCCTGCTGGAGCCGCTTTTTGAAACGCCGTTTTCCTTTTACAGCGAGCTGAAAAATTGCCTGGCGCGGGAGAAGATTACTGTCCATCAGCTCGGAAAATACGGCGGATATCAATTGTTGTTAAAACTCTGTGAATCCTGTGAGCCGTCCCTTCTTCCCGCACTGCGTCAGGCGATTAAATACGACATTTTTGCCCGGGAGCGGGTACAAGTGCTCCCGTCTTTTTTAGATCTTCCCATCACCAGGCAAAACAGCAGCGAAATACAGGCGTTGGCTGCGGCCTATTTAACCGGAAAAGACCGACGAGAATACCAGGTAGAATATTTTCGGGGAAATTCTGTTATTCCGGAGGGGTACACCTGTTTTTATTACGGTACACGTGATTTATTCGGCAATGCTGAAACGAAACTTCTGCATGAATGATATAAAAGAAAAAACAATCCATTTTAAGGTTATTATTTAAGGTGGTATAGAATTATTTGACGCCAGAAAGCGTTTATCTACCCGAACAGTCGGTTTATACTGAAATTTAACAATTTACCCAAATAATTTTCAAGTCCATACCCTAATTTGTCAGATCAAATGATCTTCGGGTCTTTATTCCGTATTCACGGGCTTTTACCTTGAGTTTTCGTAAAATCATGGTATTATTTTAACTGGAACTTTAACACAAAAACCAAGGAGGAACATCATGGGGATTACCTATCAGGAATTAAGCGATTTCCCGGGAAAAGTTTTTACATGCAGCTGCGGGAAAACACACAGCATTGATATTGACCAGATTGTTATTGAAAGCGGTGCCGTTTCACGGGTTGCCGAACTGGTCCAACCGTATCAGGCTCAGACTATTTTTTTGATTGCCGATAACAATACGTTTGAAGTTGCCGGCGAAATGGTAGAAAGGCAGCTTTTAAAAGAGGGGTACCGGGTGGTTTCCCATGTTTTCGAACAGGAAGGTCAGTTGGTTCCTAATGAAAAAGCGCTGGCAGACCTTGTATTAAGCATTCCGGCGGATACCGACCTGGTTATTGCGGTCGGTTCCGGGACTATCAACGACCTCTCCCGGTATATGGCCTATAAATTGAATATTCCCTATGTAATTGTGGCGACTGCTCCCTCAATGGACGGTTTTGTTTCCACTGTCTCCCCGCTGATCGTCAACGACCTGAAAGTTACCTATGACGCTGCAGGTCCCCGCGCAGTTATTGCAGACCTGGACATCCTCTGTAAAGCGCCGGAAGCCATGATTTACGCAGGTCTTGGTGACGTTCTTGGAAAATATACCTCTCTCTGCGACTGGCAGCTTTCAAGAATCATCAACGACGAATACTATTGCCCTGAAATTGTTGATTTAATGAAAAATGCGATTGAAAAATGCACTTCCGACGTCGAAGGGCTCAAGGAACGCAAGTCCTCCGCTGTCAAGAGCCTGATGGAAGGGCTTGTGCTCAGCGGCATTGCCATGAGCTTTGCCGGCAACTCCCGCCCGGCTTCCGGAGCGGAGCACCACCTTGCCCATTTCTGGGAGATGACCTTCCTTTTTGCCGGAAAAGAGGCGGTCCTGCACGGTACAAAGGTCGGCATCACCACCGTTGCCATCCTCAAGCTGTACGAACTGGTGAAGAAACTGTCCCCAAACCGGGAAAAAGCGCTGAATTTTGTCTCCTCCTTCGACAATCCGGGCTTTGAAGAAAAGCTCAGGGAAGTTTACCATACCGCCGCGCCGGATATCTTAAAAATGAATGCAAAAGAGGACCGCACTTCTCCCCTGCTCCATAAGAAACGCCTGGAAGCGATTCTCGCCCACTGGGATGAAATTAAATCAACGATTGAAACGCTTTTACCAGACGCAGCCTTTGCAGAAAACGTTCTTGGGATGCTTGGCGCCCCATACCGGCCTGTACAGGTCGGCATTGACAAAAAAACAGTTCATAACAGCTTGCTTTATGCCAAGGAGCTGCGTACCCGTTACACCGTCCTTCAAATGCTTTGGGATTTGGGCGAACTGCCTGGGGTTGCGGAACAGGTTGCCGAATATATGACTGTGGACGAAGCGGAGAATTTGTGCACTGCCCCAGAAACAATTCGGGAAAAGCTCTCTAAAATCAAATGCTTTATTTTAGACATGGACGGGACCTTTTATTTAAGCGATCGTCTTTTAGACGGCTCTATTGACTTCATTAACAAGGTAAAAGAAAAAGGGAAAGAATACCACTTCTACACCAACAATTCCTCTAAAAATGCCTCCCTTTATGAAGAAAAGCTCCGCAAAATGGGCTGCCCCTCCCACGTTGGAAAAGTTCTCATTTCAAATGAAGTTACCATTGAATACCTGAAAAAGAATACTTCTTTCCAGAAATTTTTCATCCTGGGAACCGAATACCTCAAACAGGATTTTGTGAAAGCCGGATATATAATTGATGAAGAACATCCAGATGCCGTTATTGTAGGATTTGACACGACCCTATCTTATGACAGGCTGACCGCCGCATGTAACCTGATTAAAAACGGCACGCCCGCTTTCGGGGTCAATATGGATTATGTCTGCCCGTTGGACAAAGGCGGTTTTCTTCCCGACTGCGGTTCCATTTCCCAGTTGATTTATGCTTCTACCGGTGTACAGCTTGAATTCTTTGGAAAGCCTTCCCGCCATACCCTCGATTATGTATTAGAAAAAACCGGATACCATGAAGACGAAATCGCGTTTGTTGGCGACCGGCTTTATACCGACATTGCAATTGGCAACGGCAACGGCGTTCTGACAGTGTTGGTCCTTTCGGGTGAAACCAACCCCGAAATGCTGTTAACCGCAAATGAAAAACCGGATATTGTCTGCTCCGGCCTTCCCGCTCTGACCCCTTTACTTTAACAGAAAATTAGGCTACAGGCCTTTAAATTTCTTCCGGTTTTATGCATATATACTCAGTATTGACATAAACTGCCTTTCTTTACAAGCACTATAAAACATGATACTATTTCTAAAGTAGTAGGTTTATAAGCTTATTTATGTGTTTGAAAAGAAGGTAGCATTTGAAGGCGACTAAAGTGATTGCGGCCGGCCTGCTGATTGCAGCCGTATTGTTTCTCTGTGTTTACGCGCTTTTTCCAGAAGAAACCGGCGAGCCGGTGGTGAGTCATATTACGCTGTCTCCTTCAGCAAATTCCAAAGACGGTCAAGCGCTGGAGGAGAACTCATCTGAAGATAAGCCGGACAGTAGCATATCCTCAAAACCGGCGAAGGAACCGCCCTCCTCTTCTTCCAAATCATCGTCATCTTCAGAAAGTTCGGAGCCGGAGATTGCTTTGCCTCTCAATATCAACACTGCGACCGCTGAGGAACTTTGTCAAATAGATGGTATTACAGAAGAGCTGGCGCGTTTGATTGTTCTTTACCGTGAAAAAGCGGGTGGCTATACTTCGACCGAAGATTTGAAGAAGATTACTCAGTTCGGTTATAACACGTATAATAAAATTAAGGATTCTATTTACTGTGAATAAAGGATGTGCAAAGCCGTGAACTATAAACATCTGATTGACCTAAACGATTTTACCCAAAGCGAGTGGAGTTCAATCATCCAGCTCGCTCTCAAAATTGCCGACAACCCGGGCGAGTACTATGGCAGCTGTCACGGTAAAATTATGGCCACCCTCTTCTACGAGCCGTCTACCCGGACGCAGATGTCCTTTCAGACCGCTATGCTGAAGCTGGGCGGACGGGTTATTGGTTTTGATAACCCGCAGAATTCGTCAGTGGCAAAAGGGGAATCATTGAAGGACACTATTGTTGTCGTCAGCGGCTACGCCGATATTATCGCCATGCGGCACCCGATGGAGGGGTCTGCAAAAGCAGCTTCTCTTTACTCAAACTGCCCGGTCATCAACGCAGGGGACGGCGGCCATCTCCACCCAACCCAAACACTGACCGACCTTGTAACCCTCTCCCGCGAAAAGGGGCGGCTTGATCATCTGACAGTCGGGCTCTGCGGCGATCTGAAAAACGGCCGCACCGTCCATTCCCTGATCAAAGCACTTTCTCAATATGAAGGAAATTCGTTTGTATTAATCTCTACCAAAGAACTTACAGTTCCCTCCTACATTAAGGAACTGTTGATCCAGAACCACGTACCTTATACAGAGGTCCTCTCTTTGGAAGACGCAATTCCTGAGCTTGACGTTCTTTATATGACGCGGATCCAGCGGGAGCGTTTTGCGAGCGAAGATGAATACCTGCAGCAGAAAGACACCTATGTCCTAGACCCGGAGAAGCTGGTGAAGGCAAAAGCGGATCTCAAAATCCTCCATCCCCTGCCTCGTGTAGATGAAATAGATTATCGAGTGGACGACGATACCCGGGCTATCTATTTTAAACAGACCCTCTACGGCGTCTACGCAAGGATGGCACTGATTATGAGCATGCTGGGCAGGTTTGACCATGCCCCCATTCTGAAAGGCGAAGCGCTGGAACACAGCTGCAGCAATCCGCGCTGTATCACAGCCAGCGAAGCCTACCTGCCCCACTCTTATAAAAAAGTGGAAGGGGATCTTCTTTGTGAGTACTGTGAACAGCGGCAAGATTAAAAAGAGTACCATTTTTTTCGGCTCTCCAAACAACCGGGGAAACACTGCGAAGCTGTTGGACGAATTTCTGCGTTTCTGTCCGGAGAATGCACAGGCTAAGCTGCTGTGCGCCTATGATTTAAAGGTAGAGCCTTGCACCGGCTGTGACCAGTGTAAGAAAACGGGCGTGTGCTTTCGAGGACAAAACGACACATTTCATGAAATTGAACAGGCGGTATATGAAAGTGACAACTTCATCATCGCAACGCCGGTTTACTTTTTAGGGGTTCCTGCGCCGCTGAAACAAATTTTTGACCGTTTCCAGCCTTACTTTTATAACCATCCTTTTAACCGAATTAAACGCAGAAAGGCAGTTCTTTTAACGACAAGCGGTTCAAATGACAGTGTTGGGCCAAAGCAGGTAGAACTTTCTACTCAATATGTTCTTGATACTATTAATGTTTCGCTTATAGAAACCATCTCAGTAAAGCAAACAGACCGTTCATTTGAAATTGATCTCAGTGCTTGCCGGAATGCGGCAAAAAAGCTTTTCTCCTTTGAGTAGCGGTATAATAAAAATGCGGCAGGATATCCTGCCGCATTTTTATGTATTTTTATGCAGATTTCTCTTCATCTTTGATTTTAAACAGGAATTTCAAAAAACCCGCCAGAAATTTTGGGCTCTTGACTACGACAATTTTCACGATGCATTCCTCCGTTCATACAGCGCAGCTTAATAACCTTATATGAAAAGCAAAATTGCTTTACATCCTGCGTGCTGAGCACAGCCCCAAGTAAATGAGGGCAACTGCCGCAAGAATCATCAATAAACGGTACGAGCCGAAAGCCAGCGCAAGCACAACAACGCCCACTGCAATTGCAATCAAACCCGGCGGTCGCTGGCTGCATTTCCGCACTGCTTCCATCCCCCTTGCTACGACCTTTCTTGATGTATTCTCATTATATACAGCAAGGGTAAATAATGTTACTGTGGGTTTTTAGGGGCAAGCATCACAAGAAGCTTTCCTCCGCGGTTTAATACTTTTGCCTCAGATGCGGTAATTTCATTGCTGACACCGATTGGAAAAGAAGAAGTGATAAGAGCATGTTCCAGAGGATATTTTACACCTTCCAAAGTGACGTCCGGGCAGGAACCGGTAAAAGAAAAAACAGAGAAATAGCAACTGTCATCTCTCGGCAGGATCAACTCATCATTTTCAATCATTGTCACCATTGTTTTTCCATCAAAGAATGTTCCTCTTGCCTGATGATCCAGCAGATATGAAAGAAGCTGAATATTGGCAATAGTGTGATCCAGCCGGAGGCCGCCCAGCCCGCCGTAAAAATAAAATTCACTCCATCCCCTTGACAGAGCAATTTTGACAGCGCTGAGCATATCGGTATCATCTTTTTCAGGGAGAAGGCGAACCACTTCTTCGCAAGAACAGTTTCCCTCTTTAACGGCTGAGGAATCAAAGTCCCCCACAACAAGATCCGGGCAGACTCCCAACGGCAGCAGGCTGTCATACCCTCCGTCGGCACAGATTACGTAATCATTTTCTTCCGGCATACGGAAAAACGCAGGATTAAGTGGAGCTGCGCCAATCACGTAGCAAATACTCATTTGTTTTCCCATTCCTTAATTAGTTTTGCATCCTCGTAAAGCTGGCAGTAACTTTGAAAGCGCGACAAGGATATATCCCCCTCTTCCAAAGCCTCTTTGACCGCACAACCTATCTCCCCGGTGTGGGAGCAGTCATGAAACCGGCATTTCCCCAGATATGGCGCAAATTCACGAAAACATTCCGCAAGTTCTTCTTTTTTAATCAAGGCATACTTATTCATTTCAATTGTTGAAAAACCAGGCGTATCCGCAACATAACCGCCGCTTACCGGATATAACTCAACATGGCGCGTAGTATGGCGGCCCCGCCCAAGCTTTTGGCTGATCTCTGAAGTTTCCAATTCCGACGTACCGAAGATATTATTGAGAAGGCTTGATTTTCCCACTCCTGAATTTCCGGTCAGTGCAGTTACTTTCCCTTCCAGATAAGGGAGCAACGTTTTGCCTGTATCCTCTTCCAGGCTATTGATAAGCATTGTGGTAAAACCTGCGTTACAATAAATCCGTTTCAACTCTTCCCCTTCTGCCAGGTCAACTTTTGTAATGACCAGCAGCGGCTCAATCCCCTTGTATTCGGCTACAGTCAAAAGCTTATCCAGGTTCAGCAGATTAGGCACTGGCTCACAGGAGGAAACGACCAGCACAAGCTGGTCGAGATTTGCAAGCGGCGGGCGAAGCCATTCATTTTTGCGCGGAAAAACTTCATCAATAACCCCCTTTTCCTCGCTGTCAACCGTAATTTTAACCCAGTCGCCAGCCAAGGGCGTTATTTTTTCCTTACGGAAAATACCTTTTGCCTTGCACTCATAAACACAACCGTCTTCCGCTTTGATATAATAAAAGCCGCCGATCCCCTTTAGGATAATCCCCTTCAAACCGTTCCTTCTTTCTTTTATGACTGGATAGAATGAATCCTCACCCGGTTACAAGTGAGGATTCGGTTACTAGTTTCTTCTATTTTTATTCTCTTTCCGAGCTGCTACTTTCTGAGGACTCTGGAGGAGCAAAAGAAGCAAAGACCTTGGAATCGGTAGAGACGACACGGATGGAACCACCCTCAAAGTCGGCGCTATAACGTACAAACAACTTTTCATTCTCTGAAGAACCGCGCGGAACAATCATGACCCGGATATCATGAGAATCGGTACCGGAACCGGTCAGGGTAAATTTATAATTAGAAGTGGCTGACACATTAACCTCTTCTGTCTTCTTTACAACGCCGTCCATAAGCACCTTAAACGTAAAATACTGATAATTAGCAGAAGCACTTGAAGGAATATTTGCAGTAAAGGTAAGCGTACGGTTAGCGGGTACGCCATTGCTGACTTCAATAATGACCAGGGATGCCTCCGGAACTGTTGTCCCTTCTGCAATGCTTTGAGACAGGACAGTCCCTTTGGGCTCACTGCTTCCTACCTCTTTTACCTCGCACTTAAGCTTACGGTTATTGAGCTCAGTCTGAGCCTGAGAAACGGTCATACCAATCAATTTTGGCACAACAATCGGCTGCTCATCCTCACCCATGCTGACATATACAGTAACAACTGTATTCGTTTTTACCTGAGTTCCTTTTGCCGGATCGGTTTTGATAACGCTGCCCTTTGCCACCGTAGTATCAAACTGTTCTACCTTAGTGGCCTTAAGACCTTTTTTCTTCAACCGGTCTTCGGCCTCTGCATAAGAAAGATTGGTAACATCTGGAACATCCGTCATATTAAGGCCCTTGCTGACAACAACATACAAGGTTTGGCCTTCTTTGATTTTAATACCAGCCTTAATTTCTTGGTCGATGATATATCCAGCTTCATATTCGTCAGAAAACGCAGTGTTTTTCTGCTCAATTTTTATTTTGCTGTATTTTTCATCATTTATAACCTCGTCATATACCTGGCCAACTAAGTTTGGAACCGTAACCTCCGGAACCTTTTCAAACATATCGCTGATCCCAAAAATTACAATACAGACGATGATAGAAACCACAACAAAAGCGGCCGCAACCCCTGCAAGGATCGGAATCATATGAGATTTCTTTTCTTTGGCTTCTTCCTCTTCCGCATCCTCCTGCTTTTCAGCGGTAACAGCGTCAAAATACTTAGTGGCGTCATCATCACCAAAATATTTATACTCAAATACAATGCTCGGATTCCGCTTAAATTCGTCAATATCCCTTAGCATTTCAGCCGCGCTCTGGTAACGCTTGGCAGGGTCTTTCTGCATAGCGCGGATTGTAATTTCTTCCAGCCCTTCCGGTATAGTTTCATTAATCTCACGCGGTTTACGTACAGGCGCCTGCATCTGCATAATAGCGACTGAAACAGCGTTATCCGCTTCGAAAGGAAGCTGGCCGGTCAGCATTTCAAAAAGCATGACACCGACAGAGTAAATGTCGGTCTTTTCGTCAATTTCATCGCCTCGGGCCTGTTCCGGGCTGATATAGTGAACGGAACCAATTGCCTTATCCGTCATGGTTTTGCTGTCACCCCGCGCAAACCGGGCGATGCCAAAGTCCATGACCTTGATAGTACCATCCTGGAGCAACATAATATTCTGCGGCTTTACATCGCGGTGGACAATCCCATTATCATGCGCGTGCTGAAGCGCGCGCAGAACCTGAACGGTAAAATGCACCGCTTCTTTCCAGGTCAAAACACCCTGCTGTTCAATGTACTCTTTAAGGGTAATGCCAGAAATATACTCCATAACAATGTACTGAATCCGGTCTCCAAAACTGACGTCTACAACCCTTACAATATTCGGGTGGGATAGCAAAGCTATCGCCTTAGACTCGTTTTTAAACCTCCTCAGGAATTCACTATTCTTAGAAAATTCATCTTTGAGGATTTTTACCGCTACCACAGTGCCCTCAAGAATGTCATTTGCCTTATAGACATTTGCCATTCCTCCCACACCCAGGAGCTCTGTAATTTCATACCGGCCGTCCAGCCGTTTTCCTACGTACTTATCCATACTAATTCTGTCCCTCCGTAACTTATTCGGTCAGCAGGACAACTGTAATATTGTCCGGGCCGCCCGCTGCATTGGCAAGATCAATCAGCCGTTCTGGAACTTCTTCCGGCGGATGTTGTAGAACTGTTTTATAAATATCTGCTGCATCGCAGTTATTGGTCAGCCCATCGGTACAGATTAATACCCTGTCACCCGGATTAAGAGCCGTCTCAAGATAGTCAATGCAAACCTTGCTGTTTACACCGACCGCGCGGGTTATAAGGTTACGCTGTGGATGTTTTCTGGCATCCTCGTCGGATATTTTTCCCTGTTCGAGCAACTCCTGTACCAGGGAATGATCCCTTGTTACCTGGGTAAATTCATTTTTACTAATGACATACGCCCTGCTATCTCCAACATGTGCAATATGCAAGGTGTTTTTTTCAACCAGTGCCGCGACCGTGGTTGTCCCCATCCCTTCAAACTCCGGGTTGCTTTTGGCAGAGCTGTAAACCTCAGCGTTCGCAGCTGCAACAGCAGTAATCAACAGGTCACGGATACCATTTTGATCCACGCCGTCGCGGTAACCGGACTGAATCCGGTTGCAGATGATGTCACAAGCCATCTGACTTGCAACGTTTCCTGCCTTTTCCCCGCCCATCCCGTCACACACGACGGCGTAGCAGGATGATTCGCCCAGTTCACCATGACAGAAAACATCCTGGTTCATCTGCCGAACCTTTCCCGTATCCGTTTTTCCTACAATCATTATAGGATCACCTCTTAAAATTATGCCGGTTCCTTCGCAGCTGACCGCAGGCCGCATTAATATCGGCTCCAAGCGTTCGCCGTATTGTTGTATTAATTCCTAAAGAAAGCAACAAATTTTGAAAACGAACAACACCATCCTGCTCTGAAGCATGATACCCGGTTTCTTCAACACGGTTGACAGGGATCAGGTTAACATGACAAAGCATCCCGCGGAGGCGGGCCGCAAGCTCCCTTGCGTCTTTTTCGCTGTCATTGACTCCGCGTATCAGCGCATATTCAAATGAAACTCTGCGCCGGGTAACATCCACATAATATCGGCAGGCTTTCAGTAATTCATCCACCGAATATTTCCGGTTGACCGGCATTGTTTTGGAACGAATTTTATCGTTCGGTGCATGGAGTGAAACAGAAAGCGTCAGCCCCAGCCGATGTTCGGCTAATTCATAAATCCGCTCTACCAAGCCACAGGTAGAAAGGGAAAGGTGGCGCAAACTTAAATTCAACCCGTTTTCATCTGAAACCAGTTCAAGAAAACGGAGGACATTATCATAATTATCCAGCGGCTCACCAATTCCCATCATGACAACACTGGAAATTTTCCGCCCACTGTCCCGGGCGGAAAAATAAATTTGATCAAGCATTTCAGACGGAGTCAAATTCCTGACAAAACCGGCGATCGTCGACGCGCAGAAAGTGCACCCCATTTTACAGCCGACCTGAGAAGAAATACAAATACTGGTACCGTGGTGGTAGTCCATCAGTACGCACTCTACAAATTCACCGTCCCGGAGCTCATAAAGGTATTTTACCGTATTATCTATCTGGGACACAAGCTTTTTTGCAATATTTAGTGAATTTATGTAAAACCTGCTGTCTAACAACTGTTGAAATTTGGTAGAAATGTTGGTCATTTCCTCAAAAGAAAAAACTCGCTTTTTATGAAGCCACTCAAAAACCTGTTTTGCGCGAAACCTGGGTTCACCCAGCGCAACGATTTGTTCTGTCAGCTCCGATAAAGTCAGCGACTTAATATCAATTTTTTCCAAAAAATCACTCCGCTCGTTTCATCAGCGCCAGATAAAAACCATCGGGACCATCCGGCACCGGAAAAAAGGTAGCCTGGAAACCGCGCTGCTCCAAAAAAGGCAGCTCCGGCAGTAGTTCTGGGACAAAGGACGGGTTTTTCTTAAGAAACGTTTCCACAACCTGTTCATTTTCAAGTTTTGACAAAGAGCAGGTGGAATAAACAAGAACCCCTCCTGGTACGACATAATTTGACGCGTTTTCCAATATATTCAACTGAATCAGCGGCAAATTTTTAAGATCCGCCATGGGTTTATACTTAATTTCCGGTTTTCTCCGAATGACCCCAAGCCCAGAGCAAGGCACATCGCAAAGGACGCAGTCGGCCTGTCCCAACTCTGCAAAATAGACCGACGCATCTGCAACTGAAGCGGAGACAACACCAGTTAATCCAAGGCGTTTTGCCCCGTTTTCAATCAGCCGTACCCGCTGGGGGTGCAGATCAAACGAGAATACAGTTCCACCTTGAAGGGATATTTCCTCGGCAATTGTGAAGCTTTTTCCTCCAGGCGCCGCACAAAGATCAAAAAGACGCTTGGGGCTACTGGACGCGGCGACAAAGGCGCAAAGCTGCGAGGCAATATCCTGCACATGGAATAATCCTTCTGTAAACGCCCGGCTCTCCACCGGGTTTCCCTTTACCACCGCCAGGCAGTATGGCATTCCAGATACCGGAAGGGTTTCAATCCCCTCCTCCATCAGCCGGACAGCAAGCTCTTCACCGGAACTTTTCAACGGATTAACGCGGAGGGTAATTGGAGGAGGAAGAAGCGAACTTTCAAGAATCCCTTTCATACGTTTTGCGCCGTAATCACGCTGGTACTGCTCAACAAGCCATTCCGGGCAGGAATATTGAATACTCAGGCGTCGCAGCGGTTCATCCGGGTAAGAGATGGCTTTCCCGTCCCGGATAAACTGTCGGAGTACAGCATTTACAAACCCCTTGGCCCCCGGTTTGATGGACGAGACCAATTTTACACTTTCATTAACCGCAGCCGAATCGGGCGTATCCAGGTACAGAAGCTGGTAAAGCCCCATCCAGAGGACGACCCGCACGCCCAAATGCAGACGTTCCAACGGCTGTCTGGAATAACAGGACACGATATAATCAAGGGTCAGCTTCCGCTCAATCACCCCGTAAAACAACCGTGAGGCAAAACCTTTATCCTGGCCGGAAAGGGCGCTTTTTTTCAAGGAAGCGTCAAGGATCAGGTTTGAATAACTGCGGTCCTTTTCCAGCCGGAAAAGCGCGTCATAAACAATGGCACGTGCGTTTTTTAAAACCATCCTATCTTCTCCTGTTTGACAGGGCAATCAGGCGGACAAGGTTTGCGATAGCGACGATCAACGCCGCGACATAGGTGAGCGCCGCAGCTCTCAAAACCCGTTTCGCTCCAACAAGCTCCCCGCCTTCGAGAATGTTTTGTGTTTCAAGTGTTTTCATCGCACGGCTGCTCGCATTGAACTCAACAGGAAGGGTGACGAGCTGAAAAAGCACGACAGCACTGAAAAGCAGGATACCAATAGTAACCAGGACATTCCAGGACATGATGATGCCGAGAATTGCAAGCGGAATTGCAATGCTCGATCCAATTTGGGTAACCGGGATGATAGCCTGCCGGATCTTGATCGGCAAATACCCAGTCGCGTGCTGGATAGCGTGGCCAACCTCATGTGCCGCAACGCCGATTGCCCCGACCGAGCTGTTGCCATAGGTGGAATCGGACAGCCGGACAACATTAGAGCGCGGATCATAATGGTCAGACAAATTTCCCGAAACCCGTTCGATCTGAACATTATATAACCCGTTATCATCCAAAATACGCCGTGCCACTTCATCTGCAGTAACACCCTTAACATTTCGAACATTATTATACTTCCGAAAAGTTGAAGAGACGTTGACCTGCGCCCAAAGAGCAATTAACACCGCTGGAATCACTAAAAACAGGTAATAGGGATCAAAATAGAAAAAAGGCAACTGTATTACCCCTCTCTCTCAATAAAATCACCGGCTGCCAAACGCCGACCTCTTAAAAAAGCATCGCCAGGCATCCGTTTAGAGCCTTCATACTGCACTTCAAGCAGTTCAAGCGCCCCGGAACCGCAACCAACAACAAAGCGCTTAGAATCCAGTATTTCCCCTGGTTTTCCCGCCGCTTCACAGAGGCGGGACCGGTAAACCTTGAGCCGTTTCCCATCAAGCTCCGTGTAGGCGCAGGGCCAGCCGGACAAGCCGCAGATCAGGTGATGCAGCTCCTCAGACGGTTTTGTAAAATCAAGCCGTCCCATCTCTTTGGTAAGCATCGGCGCGTGGGTTGCCGCAGCCTCATTCTGTGGCTCCGGATGAAGCGTCCCATCTTTGAGCGCAGACAGTGTTTTTATCAACAGCTCTGCGCCTATATGAGAAAGCCTTTCATAAAGTTCGCTGGCGGTTTCATTCTCACCCACCGGGGTTTCATCTTTAAGCAGCATGTCCCCCGTATCGATCCCGTCGGCCATAAACATAGTCGTTACACCGCTGACAGGGTCCCCGTTTAAAACCGTCCACTGGATCGGCGCAGCACCCCGGTATTTTGGAAGAAGGGAGCCATGGACGTTGATACACCCAAAGCGCGGCAGTTCTAACACAGCTCTAGGCAAAATTTTCCCATAGGCAACCACAACAATGAGTTCCGGTTCAAGCGCCTTCAACGTTTCAAAGACCTCATCTGTTCTCAAGGAAAGCGGTTGAAAGACCGGTATTCCAGATTCTTCAGCCGCCATTTTGACTGGCGGCGGCTGAAGACGGTGGCCCCTTCCCTTTGGCTTATCGGGCTGTGTAAAGACGGCGGTGACTGTTTCACCGGAATCTAACAGAGCTTTTAAAGAAGGCACGGCAAAATCCGGCGTTCCCATAAAGACTATTTTCATTTTTTCCCCCGTTTTTTCATTTACTCTTTTTCTTCCACAATTTTATCTGCAAGTTCCAAAAATAAAATTCCCTCGAGATGATCAATTTCATGGCAAAAGGCACGGGCGAGCAAATCCTCACCATCCCTTGTAAACGTTTTCCCATGCCGATCCTGAGCTTTAACAGTTACTTTTTTCGGGCGTTTTACGATGCCGAATTCACCAGGACAGGACAGGCAGCCCTCATATTCTTCCTGATTTCCGCTGCTTGCGGTGATAACCGGGTTGACAAGCTCAATCAAACCCTCCCCCGTATCAATGACCACAACCCGGCGGAGAATTCCCACCTGGGGCGCCGCAAGGCCCACACCGTCGTTTTGATACATGGTTTCCGCCATGTCATCCAGAAGCTCCCACAGCCGCTCGTCAAATTTTTCAACAGGCCGGCACTTTTTCCTGAGGATTTCGTCTTCTTTCGTCACAATATTACGAATGGCCATTTGTTTTCTCTCCATTTCTATCAAACAGTTTCCATCAATTAATTTCCCCGTTAAGGTCGGCAAAAACCGTCGTTCTTGAAAAAGCGGGCTTCTCTGCCGTTTCAGCTAACAGGGATTGTATCATCGTTTTAAAATCCCGGTTCGCTCTGCACTTAATAACAATCCGGTAGCGGTATTTATTGTTAAGTTTTAAAATATCGGCTTCAACAGGGCCAAGAACCCGCATTGGGAGCCGTTTTCCTTCCTTTTGAGCGTGCACTTTCAGCATTTCCATAAACTCACGCGCAGCATTTCTAGCGTCTTTTTCAGCCACAGCAGAAAAGCCAACGACGCAGATATCACAGAAAGGCGGATACAACAGGGCCTTCCGCGCTTCAATTTCATCGTTGTAAAAAGACGCGTAATTTTGATGGGCGGCAAAGTTAAGCACCGGATTTTCCGGCGTATAGGTTTGAATATAGGCCCTGCCCGCTTTTTTTCCGCGTCCGCTTCGCCCCACAACTTGAGTTACAAGGGAAAAAGTTCGTTCATTGCTCCTAAAATCGGTCGAATAAAGAAGTTTGTCAACCGACAGCACTCCAACCAGCGTAACGTTCGGAAAATCAAGGCCCTTCGCAATCATCTGGGTACCCAGCATGATATCGTATTCCCCCGCCCCAAAACTTTCAAAGGCCTGCTCATAAGCAAAACGTGAAAAGGTCGTATCGGTATCCATCCGCAGGACGCGGGCATCTGGAAACAATTTTGAAACCTCATCTTCAAGCTTCTGGGTGCCGAGGCCGGTTAACTTCATATGTTTTCCGCCGCAGTGGCGGCAGGTAAATTCCTGTTTATGGGAATAGCCGCAGTAATGGCACATCATCCTGCCGTTTGCCTTATGATAGGTCAGCGCCACACTGCAATGCGGGCAGAGGTCAACCTCGCCGCACTCCATACAGGCGGCTATTGTATGGTAACCGCGCCTGTTCAGAAGCAGAATCGATTGCTCGCGATGCTTTAAATTATAGTAAAGTTCATCTATCAGTACGTCGCTTAAAATTTCCGACTGATCCAGGTGAAGATGGTTTTTTAAATCCACCAGATAAACATCGGGCAGGATTGCGTCGGAATAGCGTTGTTTCAGCTCAAATAAATGGTACTTCCCGCTCTTTGCACGATAGTAGCTGTCGATTGACGGGGTAGCGGATGCGAGCAGCAGCAGGGCATTATGGCGGGCACAGCGCAGTTTAGCAATATCCCTGGCGTGATAACGCGGGGATGACTCTGACTTATAGGAGGATTCCCCTTCCTCATCCATGACGATCAAGCCAATATTTTCGCAAGGGGAAAATACGGCGCTCCGGGTCCCGACAACAATCCGGGCAATACCTTCTTTAATCCGCTTATATTCATCCACCCGTTCCCCTAACGATAACCCACTGTGGATCACTGCAACCTTATCGCCGAACATCGAGATAAACTGAGAGACCATCTGAGGTGTCAGAGAAATTTCCGGCACCATCATGATGACCTGTTTACCCTCGGCCACCACCAGGTCGATCAGTTTTAAAAAAACTTGTGTTTTACCGCTTCCGGTAACCCCATTTAACAGGGCAGCGCTTGGTTTTCCCTTTTGATAAAGCTCATAAAGCCCCGAAAAAACCTTTAACTGTTCCGGAGAGAGTTTGATGGAAGAAGCGCTTTTAACAGGAGCAGCAGCCACCTTAGGGCGACGGAACACCTGTCTGTCATAATATTCGACAACGCCTTTTTTTGACAGTGTTTTCAAAACCGCTTCTGTTACCCCGCAAAGATAGCAGCATTCTTTAACAGAGGCAACCTGCGTATCAGCTAAAAGGTCCACAACAGTCTGCTGACGGAGAGAGAGCTTCAACTCCTCCCAATCATCCCGCTGCAAGAGCCGGACCATCCGGATAGTTTCATCCCCCACCCGGCGCCTTGTCCGCTCTTCCGGCACAACAACACCCTTTTCAATGAGAGACTGGAGAATTTGCTCCTTCTTCCCGCCCAGGGAGGTCTTGATAAACTGCTCCAACTCCCCCTTGTTCCGCGCCGTCTTCAAATAAGCGATGACATGCTGCTCCGGCAGAGTAAACTGTTCCAACTCAATTTGATCGATACGCCGGGAGAGATGGTAGGTGGAGACTACATCGACATTCAACCCCACCGGAAGAAGAACCCTGACCGCATCGTAATAGGTACAGAAGGTGTTTTGTCTGAGGTACTCAATGATCTGGAAACCTTCTTCATAAATCAGAGGCTCTTTGTCCAACAGGGAAAAAACGGCCTTACAGCCCCGTTCATACTCAGAACGGTCTGCCAGAGAAAAAACAAGGGCCTGCATTTTCCGATTCGCCCTTCCAAAGGGGACAAGAACCCTGCAGCCAGGTTTTACTTGGTCCGCCATAGCTTCCGGGACAATGTAATCAAAGAGCCTGTCAAAACGAAGGGTGGATTTTTCAATTGCCACCCGTGCAATGACCTGTCTCCCCATTTAGCTGTCCCTCCTTTACCAGGGCTCCCGGCAAAACTTTTACTCTTCTTCTGTACTGCTGTCTGTTTCTTCTACAATTTTGTAGCGTCCCTGCGAAAATTCCTCTACAGCGAGTTGTACCGGTTTTTCAGAAAGAAGCTCGCCTTTTTCCTCAGCCTCTTCAGCAATCTGGCGTGCGCGTTTTGCCACTCCAACTACCAGAGAATAATAACTTTCGTTGTTCTTTAACATTTCAGTTGCAGACGGTCTATGCATAAATTACACCTCATTTAATTATTGTTCATGCGTACAGTGCGGCATTTTTCCGCTCTCAATATAGCTCTTATGCGTTCAGCAGCACTTTCAACTTCGTCGTTTATAACAACATAGTCGTAATGCGGAACCGCTTTCATTTCTTCTTCTGCAGTTTTCATCCGGCTGTTCACAACCTCTTCGCTCTCTGTCTGGCGGTCGGTCAGCCTTCTCCTAAGCTCCCCCATACTGGGCGGCATGATGAATACCAAAACTGCATCAGGACATTTTTCCTTAACCTGCATGGCGCCCTGAACCTCAATTTCAAGGATTACATCATGGCCTGCGGCGCGTTGTGCTTCTACTGCCTGGCTGGGAGTACCATAATAATTGCCTACATAACAGGCATATTCGAGCATACCGTTATTCCGGATTTTCTCTTCAAACTGCTCTTTTGTTAAAAAATAGTAGTTAACTCCATCAACCTCACCCGGGCGCGGTGCACGTGTCGTAGCGGAAACAGAGTAATAGATGTTAGAATCCTCCTTCAGAAGCCGGCCGAGCACCGTACCCTTTCCGCAGCCGGAGGGCCCGGAGACAACTACGAGAAGGCCCCGCTTATTCATCGGTCTCATCATCCTCATCCTCCTCCTGATAGGACAGGCGGTTTGCCACCGTTTCCGGCTGAACGGCGGACAATACGACATGGTCGCTATCCATCACAATGACCGCACGAGTGCGGCGGCCATAGGTAGCATCGATCAAAACACCCTTGTCGCGGGCGTCCTGAATAATCCTCTTGATGGGGGCGGATTCAGGGCTGACAATTGCAATCAGGCGGCTTGCTGATACCATATTGCCAAATCCAATATTGATAAGCTTCATTTTGCAACTCCTATCTTTTTTATTCGATATTCTGTATTTGTTCTCTGATTTTTTCCACTTCGCTTTTAAGGTCGACTACAATCCTGGTAATTGCAAGATCCTGTGCTTTGGAACCAATGGTATTGATTTCCCGGTTAACCTCCTGAGTCAGGAAATCTAGCTTTCTCCCAACCGGTTCGTCTGCCCGTAACAGTGACTGGTATTGATGCAGATGACTTCTCAGACGGACGGTTTCCTCATCCACTGCCACCCGTTCCGAAAACACAGCGGCTTCGGTCAGGATACGGTTTTCATCAATTCCGTTGCCGTCGAGCACCTCATGCAGTTTCGCGTAAAGCCGTTCGCGGTACGCCTTCGTAGTTTCAGGCGATTTTTTTTCCACTTCTCCAACCCATTTTTCAATAGTTTCAAGACGGCCGGAAATATCTTGAAACATCTTTTCGCCCTCTTTTTCGCGCATTTCAACGAAACGGCCCAGCGCCTCTTCGGCAACGGACCGCACAGCATCCCAAATAACCTCTTCATCCTCAGTCGCCTTCCGGACGCTGAAAATATCAGGCATGCGGAAAAGTACGGAAAGAGAGAGATCGTCTTCCAGTTGAAATTCCTCTGAAGCGGAGCGCAGTGCTGATAGATACCCCTGAGCGAGCGACTTATTCAACTCAACAACCGCATCCTGGCCTTCAACCGTAAAAACAGTAACATTCACATCAATTTTTCCACGAGAAACGCGGCTTTGTACAAAAGATTTCATTTTTTCTTCCAGGTAACCATAAACGCGCGGCACCCGTGCGGAAAATTCGAAATAACGGTGGTTAACCGAACGTATTTCCACCAAAATATCCCGGCCGCCAATTATCTGCTGACTGCGGCCATAACCGGTCATACTTTTTAACATGGCCATACTCCCTCATTTGTTTTTTTTATCATATCACAAATTTGGCCGTGTCGCTCTTTTTGTTCATTGATTATTCATTTAATTTACATTTCATTAAGAATTAAACGAAACAAAAAGCGCCGTGAGCAATCACAGCGCTTTAATAAACGTTTATTTGTAGCTGATTTGAATTTTGGTATTCGGCTCGTTTTCATTGAAAGGCTTCTTATGACGGCCTTCAAAAAACTTGACAGCTACCTGGCCAAACTGGGCATAACTGAGAACGTCTTCTTCCTGTTCAGTCCACTGGGCGCACTCGGCACGGAGTTTATCAAGCTCTGGCTCAAGAAGGTCCGCAGGACGGCAATCAATCGGCTCAGCGTCCCCAATAATCTTTTTACGGAATTCCGAATTGATCGGAACCGGGGTCTTGCCGTACTCGCCGCGAACAAGGCCTTTAAATTCTTTGGTGACCATCTTGTAACGCTCACCCATAACAATGTTGAAAACAGCCTGTGTTCCGACGATCTGAGAAGTCGGGGTAACAAGCGGAGGCATACCGGCGTCTGCACGGACACGCGGAACCTCGTTGAGAACATCGTTGAGCTGGTCTTCCTTACCAGCCTGTTTGAGCTGGGAAAGAAGATTCGAGAGCATACCGCCCGGAACCTGGTAAATCAAAGCATTTGCATCAACCGCAAGCATCTTCGGGTCGAGCAGGCCAGACTTGATGTATTTTGCGCGAAGGCCCATGAAGTATTCGCGAATCTCATTAAGCAGAACAAGATCAAGACCAGTGTCATACTCGGTACCCTGCAGCGCAGCAACCATGGACTCGGTCGGCGCATGAGAGGTTCCCAAAGCCAACGGAGACATAGCAGTGTCAATCATATCAGCACCGTTCTCAATACCTTTAAGCAGACACATCGAAGCAAGGCCGGAAGTGTAGTGGGTGTGAAGCTGTACCGGAATTTTGACTGCGCTTTTAATTGCTTTGGTCAAGGTGGCGGTACGGTACGGTGTCAGCAGAGCCGCCATATCTTTGATGCAGATAGAGTCGGCACCCTCTGCCTCAATCTGTTTGGCGTAATCCACATAATATTCATCGGTAAACACGTCGCCCAAGGTATAGGAGATAGCGACCTGCGCATGAGCTTTTTCCTTTTTCGCCGCTTTAATGGCAGTTCTCAGGTTGCGGATATCATTCAGCGCATCAAAGATACGGATAATATCAATACCGTTTGCAACCGACTTCTGGACAAAATATTCCAGGACATCGTCCGCATAATGGCGGTAGCCAAGCATATTCTGGCCGCGGAACAGCATCTGCAGCTTGGTGTTGGGCATTTCCCGGCGGATGATCCTGAGTCTCTCCCACGGGTCCTCATTCAAAAATCTTAAACAACTGTCAAATGTGGCGCCGCCCCAAACTTCTGCAGAATAGAAACCGACCTTGTCCATTTTGCCAAGGATGGGCAGCATTTCGTCGGTGGTCATTCTGGTGGCAAGCAAGGACTGGTGCGCATCACGCAGGACAGTTTCCGTTACTTTTACTTTAGCCATTCGTTTAAGTCCCTTTCCTTATTCAAGCGAGAGAATCTTGCTGTTGGATTCCACAGAATCGCCCTGTTTTACATAGAGTGCGGCAACTTTACCATCAACCGGAGCAACAATATCGTTCTCCATTTTCATAGCTTCGAGGATAACCAGTGCCTGACCAGCTTTTACAACATCCCCAACGCCGACATTAACTTTAAGGATGGTTCCCGGCATAGGAGAGTTTACATCAGTTGCGCCTGCAGGGGCAGCTGCCGGAGCAGGAGCCGCAGCCGGAGCAGCAACAGGGGCAGCTACGGGAGCCGCAGCCGGAGCGCCGCCAATTTCATCGACGGATACATCAAAGTTTTCGCCGTTTACTACTACATTAAATTTTCTCATTGCACAAATCTCCTTAAATATAATTTTAATAACATTCTGTCTGTCACAAGGAAACATTATGTATCATTATACACTATCGTTAATTAAATAACAAGAGGTTCAAACTAGTTTTTACAATTTTTACAAGTTTGGAAAAACACATTTGCCGATTTTATACAAAGCTCGTCCCCCGTTATAAACCGGCATTCTTCCAACAGTTGCCTGTTCATGGTTTCAGCAAAGAAAACACGGTCATTTTCATGGTCGAAAAGCGCTGCCATGGCAGCCCGTATCAGTCCGTCAAAAAGAGCCGTATCCCCACCAGCATCCGCATACAGGATTTCCATTCCCTCTTCGATGAAACGGTAAAAACAGACTCCAAGCGGCTCCCCGCGGTTTTCCGCAAGGTAAAGGCAAAGCCCTTGCCTATCTGCAACTCCGCACTTTGTGGCAAAGAAGGAAAGCTCCTGCCTGTCCGTTACAATTCGCATTTTCAACATTTTATCTCCGCTCCGGTTTCTTGATCGCATTTCGGATTGCTTTTAACTCTTCACTGGTCAGGTCGCGTACAGCGCCTGGCTTGAGCATTCCAAGGCGGAGAGGCCCAACGGAGGTTCGTTTAAGGCGCGCCACCTCAAGGCCGACCGCCTCGCACATCTTACGGACCTGACGGTTCCTTCCTTCGTGGATGACTACCTCAATTACAACCCGCCCCGGCTCCTTTGTCAGTACACGGACAACGGCGGGGGACGTCTTTTTTCCATCAATAACGACGCCATCCGAAAGAGAAACCGTCTGCTCATCTGTAATATCTGGGCGGACGGTTACCCGGTAAGTTTTAGTTACATGGCGGCTGGGATGCATCAAGTCATTTGCAAAGGCACCGTCGTTTGTAAAAATCAACAGCCCCTCACTGTTCATATCCAGCCGTCCAACCGGATATACGCGCTCCTCAACATCGTTTAAAAGGTCCATGACACAGCGCCGGTTCTGGTCGTCGCTCACTGTTGTAACATAGCCGCGCGGCTTGTTCATCATCAGATAGCGGTAATTTTTTTTCCGCGGGATATAGAGATTTTCCCCGCCGACCGAGATCAAATCCCTTACCGGGTCAACCTTCATTCCAATCTCCGCTGGATGTCCGTTTACTTTTACCTTTCCACGGGCAATAAGTTCTTCTGCCTTTCGGCGGGAACAATAGCCGGCGTCTGATAAAACTTTTTGAATTCTTATTTTTTCCACGTCAAAATCCTTTCCTATTCCTGTCCAAAACTCCGCAAAAATTCGATAATTGCGTTAAAAGCCCTTCCAATTGACTGCAGGAAAGCTGAAAAACCGCCTTCCGTTTCAGCCGGGCCCATCTGCCGCTCCACATTTTCAGAAGCCATTAGCTGCTGAGAGGCGATAATCTCCCCTTCATAAAGATAATCAACACGGCCCAAAAGATCGCCCGCCCTAACCGGAGCATAATAGAACCGGTCCAAGTGATACCGAACCGTCAGTTTGGATGGATCAGCTACCGTGGTAGCCGCCCCGTACAATTCCACTTTACACTCTTTCCGCGTTCCGCCCGTTACCCTGACAGTCTTTTCCCCTGCAACCGTTTTAGGAATTTCTTTTGCAGAAACCTGGGTAAAACCATAATCAAAAAGGTTGGCGGTATCCTGCCAGTCGTTGGGGTCTTTTAAAGTAACACAGATTAATGTCACGCCATCACGCCTTGCAGCTGAGATGAGACACCGCCCGGCTTCATCGGTAAAACCTGTCTTGACGCCGATTGCGCCGTCGTAGCTCTGCAGCATTTTATTGCTGTTTTTCAGCCACCGCTTGAAAGGCGGATTTCCAAACTCAAGCTGTGCATTCTTGGAAGAGCAAATCGCAAGGAAATCCGGGTTTTTCAGGGCAGCACGGGTGAGCATCGCCATATCTTTCGCAGTGGAATAATGGTCATCATCATGCAGCCCGGATGGGGTGACAAAATGGGTATTTTCAAGGCCTAACAGCTTTGCGCGATCGTTCATCATCCCGATGAAATTCTCAATCGTCCCGCCGATCCTCACAGCGGCGGCGTTCGCCGCATCATTCCCGGAGGGCAGGAGCATTCCATAGGCGAGAGCACGCAGGGTAACCTGATCCCCTTCCACCAACCCCATAGAAGAGCCTTCTACCTTGATGGCATTTGGGTCGACCACAAAATATTTGTCCAAGTCCGGCTGTTCCAGCGTAAGCAGAGCCGACATGACCTTGGTGGTACTCGCCATAGGAAGCCTGCTTTCCGCATTTTTCGCGTAAAGGATACGCCCGGTGGTTGCCTCAATTAAAACAGCCGCCTTCGCAGAAACGCCTCCCGTATACTCTTGAGCCGAAACCGACCCTACAAGACCAAATAAAAGAAAAAAGGCGATAACAAACGCTGTCAACCGTTTTCCCATCATAAAACAAGCCTCCAAAAAACGAGCTTCAGGAGGCTTTTTCAGCCGCCTGCATTCGATAAAACATATGCGAACACAGGCAAGTCCTATTCAAACAGGAGAACGATTACTCAGCAGGCTCCTGGGCCTTGCTTTTCTTCGGCGCCTTGTCTTTTTTAGAAAAGAGCTCGGCAAATTTATCAATAACCTCCGGAACCATTTCCACTGCCTTTCCAACCGCACCGGTATCGCCGTCATTCAGCTGCAGGAGTTTAACATCCCCGCCGCATACGACCAAAAAGGCAATCGGGTTGATGGTGATCCCGGCTCCGCTTCCGCCGCCGAAAAGGTCTTTCTGAACCTTGGCGGGAAGATCGGACCCGCCGGATGCAAAGCCAAACGAAACTTTAGAAACCGGGATAATAGTAGTTCCGTCCGGTGTTATAATCGGGTCGCCGATAATGGTATTGACGTCGATCATTTCACGGATTTTCTGCATGGCAGTTGACATTAAACCTTGAATTGGATGTTCACTCATAGTCTGCACCTTTCTATCATCATGTTTTACTTATGGCGTAAAAGATTTGAATCGCCTTGACTGAACCGGCTAGCTTTCCTGCCGGCTGTTTCTAATAGTATTGACAGCGAGATTAAAAAGCATTCGAAACGCCGCGCCGAAGATAAAAACAATCCGTATCCGCGCAGCCGCCTCAATGTCATAAACCGTCTTATTTTTTGTAAAATCGCAGGAAAGAGAAATCTCTTTTGCTTCCAGATGAGCCAGGTTTTTCGCCGCTGCAATCCCGCCGTGAACCACGCCGCAGAGCTTTCCGTACCGGAGGGCGCATTCGGCCGCGTCCTCATCGCCCACCGTAATCCGAAGGCGCAAACCGTGGAAAACCAAATGTCGCCAAAGAGTTTTCAACCCTTTGAGGCCGGAGCTTATCAGGTTCTTGACCAGCCCAAAATCAAGTTTTTCCTTTTTCTCCGCTGGTTCCTTTTCCGCACGTGGGGTAGATGCTTGTTTCTTTCCCCTCTCTTTTTTTGGCTTTTCCTTTTTTTCCTTCGCTGGGAAAAGCGTAAACCAAAAGCACCAAAACCCAACCTTAACCAGAAGCTTTTCATCCCTGTAAAACAATTTGCATTTGACGTTTGTTATAAGAATCATAGCGAAAAACGCAAACACAGCCGCCGTAATGATCCAGCCTGTCAACGTTCATCACCTCGTCTTATCTCATTTTTCTCACTGCGTTTCTTCTTCAGAGCTTTCCTGGCTTTCGGACGCCATATATTCGTCCAACATTACTTGGCCGCTCTGGTCTGGAAGAGGTGGAAGCTGTTCCAATGAAGATATCCCAAAACAACGGAGAAACTGAAGAGTTGTCCGGTAGGCAACCGGCCTTCCAGGTACATCCAGCCTGCCGGCTTCCTCCACCAGGCCCTTTTCCACCAGATTGTTGACAATCTGCCCGCTTTCAACGCCGCGCACCTGCTCTACAAAACTCTTGGTGACCGGCTGGTTATAAGCAATAATAGAAAGAACCTCCATTGCCGCCTGTGAAAGGGGCGTATTCCGCCGAATTTCTAGCGCCGTACGAATTAAGCCTGCGTAACAGTCTTTGGTGACAAGCTGGAAGCTTTCACCCAACGCCACTAAAAGGATGCCCCGTTCTTCGGCTTCATAATCGTCCTTCATCAAGGTGACAACCTGCCGCACGGTCTCTTCTTCCACCTCCAGCAGCTCTGCCAGACGAACGGCGGAAACAGGCTCGCCGGAAGCAAACAGGACTGCCTCAATTTGCGCTTTATACTGATTAATCTCCATTTTCCACTGTCTCCGTTACGACATTTCGGTTAAAATAAATCACTGTGTTATCTTCATTTAAGGTAAGACGCTTACTTTTGACAAGCTCCAAAACCGCCAGAAAAGTAGCTACCACCTCCGACCGGTCTCCGGCCGACTGGTAACAATCGCTCAGGCTGGCGCTGCCTTCTTCATAAAGCCGCCGCAGCAAGTAAAAAATCCGCGACGTAACCGAAACCACACGTTTGTTAACCAAAGGAGTGAATACGCTGGCTGGAGGGGGAAGCTTGCTCTGTTTCCGGCCCGCAACTGCAAAATAAGCGGCCAAAAGTTCTTCCGGGGGGTGCTCCCGGCGGTAGGTATGATCCACCGGAATCGGAAGCGGCTCCCGGACAAAGACTTGATAGTCGCGGTTCATTCCGGCAAGCTTTTCCGCCACATATTTAATGGCGGACAGTTCCAAAAGCTCCCCGCTCAGTTCCCGTTTGAGCTCGTCCGCCTCCTCATGCTTAGGCAAAAGCGAGACGGTTTTGATGTAGACCAACCTTGCCGCCATTTCAAGAAATTCGCTGGCAACTTCCAAATCGGCGAGTTTCATTTGCTCAATATAGGCGAGGTACTGCTCCAAAAGGCTGGTAATTTCTATATCCGCAATATCCAGTTTGTGTTTGGCAATCAAGTGCAGGAGCAGGTCAAGCGGGCCTTCAAAAACCTCAAGCTTAAAGCTGATTTGTTCCAAAACGCTTCACCTACATCAACGCCCTGGCGATTAAATCGACAAAGCCGGTTAAATGATTGAGACCCGTATAAACAAGATTATTCAGGAAATAAAGCGGGCCGTCTAAAATCCCAGTCCAGAGAATTAGAAATAAGCCGATAAAAATGAACATTTCATACTTCATAATGGCAAAGTAGATCCGTTCCGGCAGGAAGAGGTTGAGAATCCGCGAGCCGTCAAGCGGCGGGATTGGGATCAGGTTGAAAATGGCAAGTGAAATATTGACCGTAGTCATAATACCGAATATCCAAACCAGGGTGCTGAGAACCTGGTTGTCAAACGGCAGATAATAGCAAACCTTGCTGAGAATCAGGGTGACAAAAGCCATTAACAGGTTGGAAAGAGGACCGGCAGCAGCGGTAATCGCCATTCCCGATTTTGGTTTCTTAAAATTGCGCGGGTTGATCTGAACCGGCTTGCCCCAGCCGAACCCGGTGAGGATCAGACAGACGGTGCCGATTAAATCCATATGGGTAAAGGGGTTGATATTGAGCCGCCCCTGGTAGCGGGCGGTACGGTCGCCCAGTTTATCGGCCACGTAGCCGTGGGCGAATTCGTGAATCGGCAGCGCCGTGAATGCGACGACCAGACGAACAAACCAGGTTATCATCATATCAGTGCTGATATCAAAAGGCAATTTAAACCTACCTCATTTTCTTAATCTAGTTTTTTAAAAATAATTTGTATTTATTATAGCGAAAAGAAGGTTTAAATACAAGCTAAACCACCTAATAATTTGACAATTGGAACGAAATTGCAGAATTTGATGAAAAAACTCTTGATTTTGAATTTCATGTGTGATAATATAGTACTGTTCTTTGTATAAAATTTTGTTTAGGAAGCGGTTTTACCTCTTCCTGTCACCATAAGGAGGTGCAGAAGAAATGGCTAAATGCGATATCTGCGGAAAAGGTGTTACCTTTGGCATCCAAGTTTCCCACTCACACAGACGTTCCAACCGGACCTGGAAACCGAATGTCAAACGTGTGAAAGCAATCGTCAATGGCACGCCATGCCATGTTTACGCTTGCACCCGTTGCCTGCGTTCCGGAAAAGTGACCAAAGCGGTCTAAAAATCTATTCGCAGCTTAAAAGGAAAGCGGAGTTTATCTCTGCTTTTTTCTTTTGCCTTAAAACTTAAAAGCCGCGCTGTTTATAAGCGCGGCTTTTATCATTTCGTTTCTTTGAGCCAAATCTCTTCGCTCTCATGCCGGTTCGGGCGGCCCATCAGTGAACTGAGTGCCTTTTGAATCGGTTTATTCTCATAGAGCACCGCATAGGTTTCTTTCACAATTGGCATATCAATCTGATACTTCTGCGATAGTTCGTAGGCAATTTTAGAAGCGGTATACCCTTCTACAGTACCAATTCGTTTGACAGCTTCCGCAGGAGGAATACCCTGCCCGATCAGCACACCGGCCCTGCGGTTTCGGCTGTGCCCGCTGGTGCAGGTGACGATTAAGTCGCCGATTCCTGTAAGGCCCGCAAATGTTTCGGTGCTAGCCCCCATCGCAACGCCAAGCCGGGCAATTTCTGTAATCCCCCGCGTCATCAAAGCAGCCAAGGTATTGTCGCCAAGGCCAAGGCCGACGCAGATACCGGCACAGATAGAAATTACGTTTTTGAGTGCGCCGCCAAGTTCTACTCCGACAACGTCGTCGTTAACATAAATGCGCAGACTATCGGAAGAGAGCAGGTTCTGCACCTCTTCGGCGCTTTCCCGATTCTTGGAGGCTGCCACAACGGTCGTAATCACCCCTCGGGCAATTTCTTCCGCATGAGACGGACCGGACAGAATGACAACCGGATTCTTCGGCAGCGCCTCTTCAATTACCTGGGAGAGACGTCGGTTATCTTTGGGATTAAATCCCTTGGCAACGCTTGCCACAATAGTACCCGGTTTTAAAAAAGGGCGAATCCGCTCCGCGGTTTCGCCTACTGCGAAAGAAGGGGTTGCAATTAACACCAGCACGCTTTCGGAACAGCCTTCCAAATCCGTTGTAAGGTGTATTTCAGGAGATACCGGAACACCGGGAAGCAGCGGGGTATTCTCTCCATTTTCGCGGATACCGTTTAACTGTTCCTCAAAGGGCGACCAAAGATATACCTCGTCTCCCTTCTGTCTGCACATGACCGCAAGCGCCGTCCCAAAGCCCCCGGCCCCCAAAATTGTAAGTACCGCCAATGCAAATCACCTCTAGTTTTTCTTATTGCCGAATTTGTTTTCCGTACCATGTGCCAGCCGGACAATATTCTGACGATGCATGAAAATAACCAGTGCGGCAACCACACAGGCGAAAACCGTTTCAAAAACAATGTCCTGCCCATGCTGGAACAGGCGAAGAAAAAACATGGAAACAGGCAGCATAACCGCGGCACAGATCGACGCAAGTGAAACTATTTTAGACAAAAGCACCACAACGATGAAAGTTGCAAGAATTATACCAAAAACAATTGGCTCCAGTGCGAGTATAGCTCCGGCTGAAGCCAAAATCCCCTTCCCCCCTTTAAATTGGTAAAAAACAGGAAACAGGTGCCCCAGCAGCACAAACAAAAAACCAATATAGCCGCCCAGCCTGAACGAATCCGGGCCCATCAGCCACCAGGCAGCAAGATAACCAATGCCGACCGCTGCTACTCCCTTTAAAAAATCCCCTGCCAGAACAATTGCAGCAGGCCCTTTTCCCTGGGTGCGGAGAACATTGGTCATCCCTGCATTCCCGCTGCCGTAATCACGGATATCTTTATCCGCTTTTATTTTGGTGGTGATAATAGCAAAGTTGATGCTGCCAATTAAGTAGGCTGCAACAGCAATCAAGGCAAATGCCATAAAGAACTGCCAATTCAGCGTCAGGTTTTCAAACATGATATATTCTCCTCTGTCAGTTTACTCATTTCCGCGTTCACGGATGATAAAACGGATCGGCGTACCGACCAGCCCAAAAGTTTCGCGTATTTGGTTTTCCAGATAACGCTGGTACGAAAAGTGAAATAATTCCTTGTCGTTGACAAAGGCTACAAAGGTAGGCGGTTTGGTGGTAGGTTGGGTGATATAATAAATTTTCAGTCTTTTCCCCTTGTCCGAAGGAGGCTGGACCCGCGCTGTAGCGTGAGCCAGGATGTCATTAAGAACACCGGTTGAAATCCGGATGGAATTCTGCTCATTGACGCTTTTAATCATCTCAAACAGCTGATCCAAGCGCTGCCCCGTCTTTGCCGATATAAACAGGATCGGAACATATTTCATAAAAGAAAAGTCGTTTTCCAGCTTCTTGCGCAGTTCATCCATCGTCTTATCCGTTTTTTCTACAGCATCCCACTTATTGACCGCAACAATACAGCCTTTTCCCTGCTCATGGGCGTAACCTGCAACTTTGGAATCCTGCTCAGTAAAACCTTCTGTCCCGTCGATCATAATCACGCAAACATCAGCGCGGTCAACCGCCATGTAAGCCCGCAGGACGCTGTACTTTTCAATCTGGTCCAGCACCTTGGACTTGCGGCGGATCCCAGCAGTATCAATAAAAACATACTTGCCACGTCCATCGTCGATTACCGTATCCACTGCGTCACGAGTGGTACCGGCTATATCGGAGACTATAGCACGTTCTTCACCGGAAATTTTGTTGATAAGAGACGATTTTCCAACATTCGGTTTGCCGATTACCGCAACCTTTATAAATTCTTCACCCAACTCTTCCCCCTGGAATTCGCTCAAATGTTCGAACACCTTGTCGAGCAGGTCGCCCGTTCCATGGCCGTGTGCGGCGGAAACTGCAACCGGATCTCCCAAACCCAGGTTGTAAAACTCATAGAACTCCGGTGGCGGTTCCCCTATGGTATCACATTTATTCACGCAAAGTATGACAGGCTTTCCGCTTTTCTGAAGCATGGAAGCTACGTCATAATCGGTCGCGGTAACACCTGCTCTCAGCTCCGTTACAAGAACTATAACCTCCGCGCTCCGGATTGCGAGTTCCGCCTGGCGCCGCATCTGCGAAAGGATCACGTCGTCTGTTTTCGGCTCGATTCCCCCGGTATCTACCAGCATAAATTCTTTACCGCGCCATTCACAGTCGCCGTAAATCCGGTCGCGGGTAACACCCGGGGTGTCGTCGACAATTGAAAGGCGCCTGCCGATCAATTTATTAAACAGTGTGGATTTTCCGACATTGGGGCGGCCAACCACCGCTACAACCGGTTTTGCCATCCAATCACCTCATCATTTCTTTTTTCATTCTTCCAGTAAGGCATTGAGCAGCTCATAGCCGTCATTTTCCACCGGAATCATTTTTACTTTCAACTTACAGCCGATCTCTTCAGGTGTCATATCATCTAAAAAAACGTCACGCTCAGCCCTGAGCATATTGGCGGGAAACAGAACCCGACAATTTTCCGGCAGATGATTTTCCTGAAGAGTGTCAAGTAAATCACACCCGGTAATCAGTCCCGCAACCGTTATTTTTTCACCAAAAAAGCGGTTCGAAACAGGAATGATTTTACAGTTTAAATTATGCCATTTTTTCCGGGCTTCGTCAACCAAATCACTGAGAAGCGGAAAAGCCGCTACAGAAGTTGCCAAAGTGCGTTTCCTTGCAAGCGAATCTCCTTCCAGTTCATTAACTGCATCCGTGAATTCCTGTCGGAGCAGGGCGCTCATCCCAACGCCGTTTTCAAGCTGAGTGAGTTCTCCATAATAGGATATCTCCGGCATAGGCCGCCCAGCCATAATAAAAAATTCATCCGCCGGATAAACCATCCGCTCGCCGTATTCCTTCAAAAAACGTTCCGAATAACGTTCAACCGTATCAATAACTGCTCCAGCAGTTTCTTTGCAGAATGGGCGCAGGTCCTCTAAACCGTCCCTGAACTTTGTAAGCCCAACCGGAACGCAGGCGACACTTTGAATCTGCGGGAAATAAGCGGAAAGTTCCCTTAAAGAACGCTCCAGCTCCTCCCCATCGTTCCAGCCCGGGCAAAGAACCAGCTGCACGTTCATAAAAATTCCCGCTTCGGCGAGCTTCGGCAAATAAGACAGCACCGCGCCAGCATTCGGGTTCTTCATCATTTTTACACGGAGCTCAGGATTCATGGTATGAATTGAAATGTTAACCGGGGAGATCCGCATTTTGATAATCCGGTCAATGTGTTCCTCATCCAGGTTTGTTAAGGTTATATAGTTGCCGAAAAGGAACGAGAGACGCTCGTCATCATCCTTAAAATAAAGGGTTTTCCGCATTTCCTTTGGGAGCTGGTCAATAAAACAGAAAACACATTTGTTTTTGCAGCCGGCCTGTTTCGACATCAAATAGGTCTCAAATTCCAGTCCTAAATCTTCTTCTTCCTCTTTGCGGATTTTATAAACCTTTTTGGTCCCATCCGGGAGGAGAACCGAAATTTTTAACTTTTCTTCCATAGAATAAAAGCGGTAATCCAGTACGTCTTCTACCGGATGCTTTCCAATTGACAAAAGTTCTGAACCTGGTTTAATTCCGGCTTTATCAGCGGGCGAACCTGCTGTTACACCAATAATCAATACGCTCATTCCCTGCCTCATTCCGTAAAACTTCTATAAAACAGTTTTCGCTTTCAACCTTGGCCAACCGCCCCATTCAGGTAACAAAAAAGAGAAGGGCTGCCCCCTTCTCTTTTTCAAGTCCGGTATCCGAACCTTCCGCGTTGACGTCAAGGCACAACAAAAAAGCCTGCTTCAAAACAAAGCAGACTTTAAAGTCAATTACGCTTCTTTTTTAATGACTTCTACGCCCTTATAATAGCCACAGTTCGGGCAAACTCTGTGAGGAACTTTCAATTCGCCACACTGTGTGCATTTTGAAAATGCTGGAGCATCAAGTTTCCAGACGCTGGAACGTCTTTTGTCACGTCTTGCTTTTGAGACTTTTCTCTTTGGTACCGCCACGATCAGCACCTCCTTAGATCATGAATTATGTCAGCAACTGTTTCAGCACATCAAACCTGGGGTCACCCTTCGGTTCTGTACAACCACAGTCACCTTGATTTAAATCTTTCCCACATTTGGGACACAGGCCCTTACACTCTTCCGAACAAAGTATTTTCGACGGCATGGATAACAGTACGTCGGAAACAATAAGCTCGTCCAAATTCAGGAGCATATCTTCGACAAGAATAAAATCCTCGTCATCCGATTCAAGCCGGTTTACCAGAATGTGTTCAAAACGCTCTGAAAACTCACGCTCAAATTCCTTTAAGCAACGGTCACACGCAAGCTTCATGGTAAAACTGACGGAGTAGTCGAGTGTCACTATTCCAGCCACATTTTTCAGAAGACCGCGAACCATTACCGGGGTGATAAAAGGTTTCCCGTTAAACAATTCATAATCCCGCAGATCCAAATCATACTCAACCGGAACCCGCTCGTCAACAAGCTCAAAAAGCTGTCTGAGATCAATTATCATAACGCCACCTCGTAATACCACTGAATTATTATATCGTTAGAATAAATAAAAGTCAAGGGTTTTACACAAAATTCCCTTTTTGAGCTTGTATTCCCTTTTTGTAAAAAGAAGGCCGCCGGATGGCTCCGGCGGCCAGTGTGATTCTTCTTCTTTTTACAGATACTTCTTAACTGAATCCGGCAGCTCTGATTCGTCAGCGGAAACCGTAAAAATCAGCTTGGTATTTGCAGCTTTGGCAATCGGGTTAATCTTATCAAAGAAACCGCCAAGGGCGTCAAGATCCTGCCCACAGATTTTCAAAATAGAATCCACATAAATTTCAGTGATATCATAGTTACCGGAAAGGAGGCCTGCTACATAACCATAAAATGCGTCGAAACCGGAAATGCCATATGCATCGGCTTCCAATAATCTAACGCTGTGGTCCAGATCATACGTGAGTTTCGGTTTTTTTTCAACACAGACAATATTGCCGTCAGTTGTTTTTGCAGCGGCATTTACCATCTCCACCAGAATTTTGGTCTTGCCGCTTCCCTTTTTGCCTACAATCAGTTTGATCATGTATAACATTCCTTTCCTTAAGTGCCGTATGGCACAAAAATACAAATTTCAGGCTGAAAATTATTTCAGCTTTTCTTCCAACGCCGCTTTCTGTTCTTCGTAACCGGGTTTGCCAAGCAGCGCAAACATATTTTTCTTGTAGCTTTCCACACCCGGCTGGTCAAAGGGGTTTACTCCAAGGAGATAGCCGGAAACAGCACAGGCTTTTTCAAAGAAATAAACAAGGTAGCCAAACTCGTACTCATTCATCTCAGGCAGTTCCAATACAATATTCGGTACGCCGCCTTCAGTATGGGCGATGACCGTCCCTTCAAACGCCTTGCGATTAACAACCGACATATTCTGGTTCGAAAGGAAATTGAGCCCATCAAAATTATTGAGATCATCCTCAATAAAGAGATCCTGCTTTGGCTTTTCCACTGCGACGACCGTTTCGAACATCAGGCGGGAACCGTCCTGAATGAACTGGCCCATTGAATGCAGGTCGGTTGAAAAGGTGACAGCAGAAGGGTACAGCCCTTTCTGGTCCTTCCCCTCGCTTTCGCCGAAGAGCTGTTTAAACCACTCCGCCATCATGACAAAATTTGGTTCGTAGCTCACCAGAAGCTCAATGGATTTACCCTTGCGGTAAAGGATATTCCTTGCCGCCGCATAACGGTAACAATCGTTTTCCACAAGGTCGGCGTCTGCAAAAGCGTCCATTGCATCGGAGGCACCCTGCATCATCGCGTCGATATCACAGCCAGCGACCGCTATCGGCAGAAGGCCAACCGCCGTGAGGACGGAATACCGCCCGCCTACGTCATCCGGGATAACGAAAGTTTCATACCCTTCGGAATCGGAAAGCTCTTTCAGGGTTCCGCGGGCTTTATCAGTGGTACAGTAAATACGGCCTTTTGCACCGTCTTTTCCATATTTCTTTTCCATCAGGTCGCGGAATACACGGAAAGCCAGCGCCGGCTCGGTTGTCGTCCCCGACTTAGAGATGACGTTTAAGGAAATATCCTTTCCTTCACAGATTGAGAGAATCTCATTCAAATAGGTCGGGCTGATATTGTTGCCCGCAAAATAGATTTCCGGAGTGTCTTTCTTCAGGTTGTTGTAAAGAGGTGATTTCAGACACTCAATCGCCGCACGTGCGCCCAAGTAAGAGCCGCCGATTCCAATTACAATCAGAACGTCGCTGTCCGTCTGGATTTTTTCCGCCGCTTTTTTAATCCGCGCAAATTCTTCACGGTCATAATTCTTCGGCAGTTCCAGCCATCCCAAAAAATCGTTTCCCGGTCCGGTCCTGCCGTGTAAAAGTGCATGCGCCGCCTCAACCTGAGGCGCCATTGCGGCAAATTCGTGTTCCGAGATAAAACCGCGGAGATGTTTTTCGCTGAAATGAACTGACATTGCTTTACCTCCAAAAGTTTTCTAACTTCTCAGCTGTTATTATAGGTTTATTTTACTATATTATAGGGTAAATTTCAAGGTGGTTTTGTGAAATTTGCAAATTATTTCATGAGTTTTCATTTTTGGGCCAAATATACCCAATACAGGCAGATCAGCAAAGGATACGTCGGAGCAGTATCAGAAAGGCATTCCAGAAGTTCATGGCTTCAACATCTTCAGCGGCAAGGACAGCTCTTTCATCCAGCACCTTGCCATCAAGGGAAATTTTTACAGATCCCAACTGCTGGCCTGCGCGGACCGGCGCTTCAATTTCTTCCGCAACCACTACCTCTACCGTAACCTCTTTCGATTTTCCCGCTGGTATTAGTACAGCGGTACTGCCTGAAATTTCCGGCATTGTTTCCCCTTTTACTCCGCCGCTTATTTTAACTGCCTGAATCAGAGCAGGGTCAACCTCAGGAGTCGCAACGGCAAAATTATCAAACCCAAAATTTAAGAGTAGTTTTGCATCTTCAAAGCTATCCTCCGTTTTTTCAACTCCCATTGCAACTGCTACAAACGCTTTTTCACCCTTGGTCGCGCTTGCGCTTATGCAATTGCCGGATTCTTCGCTTACGCCGGTTTTCAAACCAGTACAGCCGTTATAAAAACGGACAAGCCTGTTGGTATTGACAAGCTGGGTATCCCCATTTCTGAGGTCATGCATCCAAATGGTTGCATAGCCTGATACTTTCTCATGGCGCAGGAGCTCGCAAGACAGGAGAGCCATATCATAGGCACTGGTCTGGGACTGCGGATTGAGCCCCGAAGCGTCTAGAAAATTGGTGTCATCCATTCCAATCTGCTTTGCCTTGCGGTTCATGGCGGCAACAAAAACCTCTTCGCTTCCCGAAACGTGCTCCGCCAGAGCGACTGCCGCGTCGTTACCTGAACCGATCAGGATAGAGATTAGCAGGTTTTCAACCGACATCTGTTCTCCCGGCATCAGCCATATTTCAACCCCTCCCATGGCGCAGGCGTTTTCCGAAGCCGTTACCATATCGTCCAGCTTTATTGTCCCCGCTTCAATGGCTTCCAAAACAATCAGGGCCGTCATCATTTTAGACAGGGAGGCCGGCGGAATCAGCTTGTGCGCATCTTTCTGGGCAGCTATTCCTCCCGTTGTCTGCTCCATCACAACAAAGGAAGGAGCGGTAACAGCTTCCGGCGGGAGCGGGTAACCCTCCTGTACCATATCCGCGGCGGCCGCCTGAACCGGCCCGTCTGAAGCCGTTGCCATCGGGATGGCTGTCATTAGCAGGACTGCCGAACAAAGCAGGGCCATCCATTTTTTATATTTCATGTCAGCACCTCTTTCACTGTGTTTCTTCAGTGCTATACTTATTCGAACAAACCTGATAAAATGACCTTCTGTGAACCTGTAAAAGATAAAAAGCGGCCTTTCGGAAAAATTCCGAAAAACCGCTTTTCAAAGCCTTATTTTTTATTGGATAACTCAATGAGAGAAAGGCTGTGCGCCGGCAAATGAAGCCCGAAAGACAATCCCCCGTCCTTAACAGGCATAGTTTCCTCAGAAACACATTTGAGCCCTTCACACGCCTTTATCGCCTGATACTGCTTCTCATCCGGGTACCAGGGGCTTCCCTGACTGATCCACTCGGCGTAGGCGTTCGAATGCTCGCCATCAATCCGGTACTGCTTCACGTTAAACACTTTTGCGTCCCCCAGCCCGCAAACAGACAGGGAAACTTCTTTACTTCCCTCAAAGTACTGGTTATCATGATGGGTATAAAGAACGATCTGTGTCTGCCCAGACGCTCCTCTTGCAGCAAAACCGGAAACCTCAATTTCGTCAATTTCCGCCGCGTTTCCCGTCGCACGAGTCACGGTATTCAGGTCAAAAGAGCCGCTGCTTACCAGTTCAAGCCGTTCTGTTCCAAGCCGGGACAAGATGCGGAACGCGTTGAAAACCGCCTTATCAATTCCCTGGGTAGAAAAAGTACGGGTCCCTTCAAAACAGCGCTCACCCGGAAAGAGAAACGCCCAGGCAAGCGGGCGAATCTTCATCCCGTAAGAATTAGCAACCATCATTATTTTATGATAGGCCGATGCAGTATAGGTAGCATAATACTCTGTGTTGCGGAAATTCATATTGGCATTGTCATAAAGGCCGCCCGCTGCCCAGCCATCCGGGTCAGCCTCCGATAGAACAACCTCAAGCGACTCATAGCCGTACTTTTTAATCGAGTCCAAACCGTTGCGCACCTGGTTGACAAGGCTCAGGACCGAAGGGCTTTCCGGTTTGGCATGGACATCAAAAGTAAAGCCTCCGCCCTTTACATGGAAAGTAATATAGTCCAGGCGGGTACCCTGCCCGCCGGTATATTCATTTTTGCCGTTTTTACAGTGATCCAGAAAGAATTCGAAATATTCCCGCTGATTTCCGCCGTCCAGGATTCCAGTGGTAGCGGGGCCCGCAAGCCGCGCTTCCGGCAAAACACCGTGCAGGGCGTGTTCGGTATAATCAAAAAGCTTGCAGTATTCTTCCCGGCTTCCCTTCCAGTAATTGATATCCGGTTCGTTCCAAAGTTCAAAATACCAGCTCGCGACCTCATCCCGCCCATATTTAGAGACGAGATAATCCATCAGGTTCCAGATCAGGCCGTGCCATTTTTCATAATCCTTGGGCGGACAAGACCAACCGGATTCCTTATACTGCCCATACCGGCTCCATTCATATTCCACAGGAGGAAGGAAATTGAAATCTACCAAGTCCATCGGCATAAACCCAAGTTCGACAAAGGGTTTATTCCCAGTTTCCAAAATTGCATCAATAATTTTATCGTAAATCTCAAAGTCATAGACCGGGTTTCCGTTTTCATCCTCGGTATAAATATTGGTGGAGCCGTATTTATAGCTTCCATGGCAGTTACCGGTACAAAAAGTAAAATGGGTACGGACACAGTAGGGTGCATCCGGCAATGCACCGAATTTGCGGAGCTGTTCCATCCCTTCCGGGATATAGGTGTAATTGCATTCGTCATAGCCGATATAACGCCAGATATGTTCTAGTTCGCCACAGGTCTTTCCCGCGTCTACCTGGATCTGTACAGTGTCGTTCATTTTATTACTCCTAACGTTTGATTTTAAAAAGCTATCTTAGCTCAGTATAGCAAAAAGCGGCCCGGAGTACCAGTATCCGCCTGCCGAAAAAACAGGTCAAAACTTGTT
>CACXEO010000064.1 GCA_902766785.1 Oscillospiraceae bacterium
ATCCCCCATTTTTCTTCAAAAGCTTTTGCAGGATTTGTAACGCCGTCTTTCTGCGTTTCAGACCAGGAGATTGTTTTCCCGTTTTCCACAGTGCTGGTTATGCCGGGCGCAAAAACATGGTTGCTATTTTGAGAAGAATTGGGTATAATAGGGGTAGAAGCTATCCCGCTGCCCGCTTCGGGCGTTAGTCCAGGGGACGCTTGCGTTGCATTGGACGTAGCGGGAGGCTTCTTTTTATTTATTACCCGGAAAGAATCGATTTCAATCGAATGTTTTCCATTTGAAATTCCATTAACTGCTATTGCATATCCATTAATCCTTTTACGCAGTTCGAAAGCTGTTCTTCCGGCATAGTCCTTTTTATCCAATAGAACGATTTCATCCGGATTGTTAAATACTTTGGGAAGTTCAGCCATTAACGCATCGTCAACTGCTATTTGTCCCCTAAGAGCTTCTTTCTGCGGATTTCCGTGCTGCGTAAAAGTATGGCGCACTTCATCGCTTCGAATTGCAATATTATACCCAGAAACGTCTTGACCCGTAGCATTTTTTATATCGTTTGATAAATCCTGCGATACTTTACCAAAATAATAGCGCTTTGTTCCGCTGGAGTTTTTAGATTCAGAAATAAAATCAGAAAAGCTTATATCTTTTCCATTTACATATCCCTTTTGGGAAGACAGATTACTTGCTTCTGTCTCATTGTAGGGAATAATTCCATTATTATTTTGATAGGATGTTGCTACGAACTCATTCCCCGCCTCTGTGCCGTTCACAGGGGCGTTTTCTGACGCTATCGGTGAAATCACATTGCTTTCACTAGAGGTGGACTGTGCGACGTTCTGCGAGGTCTCAACAGGGTTTCCGTTTTCGTCTACCTGAACTTGTACCGTTTTACCGTCTGGTAGGACGATGTTTCGATACTCTCCTGTTGCAGCATTCATTCCAACGGAAGTTAAGGCGCCGAGCAGGTAGGATTTGTTCTTGCATTTTAATCGTGTGTTATATATAGGATTGTTTCATTAATTGAGAGGGAAATTAATTTTTTATCCGTTCCCAGGCGGCCATGACCAACCGATGGGGAAACAGCTTTGCCCCCAGCCGGTGGAGCTTGTTGTGAAACCCAAAGACAGAGACGTCTTTCCCCTTTTCGCTGTCTTTGAGCGCCTTGCGGACAACGTCCTCCGCGCGTGACATCAACGGAAAATTTTTCACTTCCCCAGGATTTTCCGTTTGTTTTGCAACGTCAAAAAATTCGGTTTTCGTCCAGCCGGGGCAAACCGCAGTCACAGTAATCCCCTGTTTCTTCAGCTCCCGGTTAAGCGCCCGGGAATAGTGCAGGACATACGCCTTGGAAGCGGCGTAGACATTCATCCCCGGCAGAGGCTGAAATCCCGCAACCGAGGCAATCTGAATGATCCGGCCGCCCCGCTCCATATAAGGGAGAACCGCCTGTGTAACAGCAGTAAGCGCCGCAACGTTGAGGGCAACCATGCCGGTAACTTCCGCTCGGGACTGCTCAGCTGTTTTGCCGAACTTGCAGAAACCCGCTGCGTTGACCAGCAGAGATACCCGAATATTCCCCTCTTTGAGCGCATTTTCAAGAACACAGACACTCCCCGGCTGTTCCAGGTCGAGCGGAAAAATACGGACCGGAACATCCAACTCCTGCTCAAGCTCCTTTAGCCGATCCTCCCTTCGGGCGACCACCCAAAGCTCATCGACTTTCCCCTTTGCCGCCTGAACCGCGAACCGGCGGCCCATTCCGGAGGAAGCGCCGGTAATGATTGCTGCTTTCATCCCCATATCCTTTCTTTACAGCAGATCCGGGTTGTAGCAGGCGCGCTCCCCGCCGATAAACTTCGGCCGGGTGCGGGCGCAGACAAGGTTTGCCTCGCCGATTTGTTTGACCGAAAGCCGGACAGGAACCGCAACCGGGCGCAAGTGCATGCCGATTAAAGTGTCGCCGACGTCCATCCCGGCGGCAGCCTGTACTGCTTCGACCGCGACCGGTTCTTCAAAGGCGGCATATGCCGCTGTAGCAAAAGAACCGCCTGCCTTGGGCTGCGGCACAACATTGCAGATGGGCAGGCGGTAGTATTCCGCCGCCTTCCGCTCCAAAATCAAAGCCCGGTTCAAATGCTCGCAGCACTGGGCAGCCAGAAATATCCCGTGTTCTTTCAGCACAGGATAAATCCCGTCAAAAATAGCTTCGGCCATCTCCCCGCTCGAATGGGTGCCAATCTTTTGCCCCAGCACCTCACTTGAGGAACAGCCGACCACAAAAATATCGTTTTCCCGGCAGGCCGCAAGCTCCAATAATTCGCAAACCGCCCGCCGGGCTTCGTTCATAACTTGATTCCGCATATCTTTCACCTTCTCCATTTTATGATACCACAACCCCGGCGAAATGCAACCGAAAACCCGCCCAGGCATTTGATCCTGCCTGGGCGGGTTTTCGGTTACAGGTACTCTTTCAGCCGTTCAATGTTGTTCTGCTCAAAGGCGATCACCTCATCCGCCAGCTTCCTTGCCGGGCGGGAGGCGTCTTTGCACTGGCTGAGCGCCTTCTTTGCCTCTACAATTCCCATGGTGCTTCCCTGGATCATCATTTCGGCAATTTTCTGGGGCGTTGTCGCGGCGGCGGCGTTCATGCGGGTCATCCCGCTTGCCATCAGCTTTGTGAAAAAGGCTTCTTCCACAGGGTTTTCCCGGTTTTCGTAAATCTGTCTCTTTGCCTTGGTGTTCAGGGAGGCGTAACCTTCCATCTGAGTAATCAGGTCGCTGCGGAGCTTGGTCTCCCCGACCGATTTGAGAAGGACATTGATGTTTTCCTCTCCCATTTTGGTTTCCTTGTAAATTTTGTTAAGCAAATTTTCGTCTTGTTTCATTGTTCTCACCTCAGCATTAGTATTTGCCCTTTTTAAGCAGATATGCCGAGAGCGCGCCGCTTGTTCTCTTTTTGAAAAGGCAGTATAATGGGGGAAACTATATTTTTATGAAACGGAGCAGCTCATTTTGCAGGCAGAACATTTTTTAAAAAAACCACTCAACATTTTTCTCATTGCGGTTTTATGTACCCTTCTCTGGGGAAGTGCATTCCCCGGCGTCAAAATAGGGTATGAGCTTTTGGAGATTGCAACCGACGATCTCGCGTCAAAAATTTTATTCGCAGGCTGCCGCTTTGGGTTGGCGGGCGTTTTTACCCTTCTCTTCGCCGTTGCCTCGGAGCGGAAGTTTGTATTCCCTACCCGAAATAATATCGGTGGAATTACGCTGGTCGGCTTGATTCAGACCACACTGCAGTACATTTTTTTCTACATCGGGCTGAGCTATACTACAGGGGTCAAAGGTTCGATCCTCAACGCAACTTCCACCTTTATGATTGTCGTGCTCGCCCACTTCGCCTATAAGGACGACAAAATTACGGCAAAAAAAGCTGCCGGCTGTTTCCTCGGTTTTGCAGGCGTTATTATGGTAAACCTGGGCGGAGACGGGTTCGCGGGCTTCTCTTTTCTGGGGGAAGGGTGCATCCTTCTCTCAGCCCTGACCTTTGCTCTCGGCTCCCTTGTAAGCAAAAACGTGGCGGCAAAGGGGACGCCCGCTGCCATCACCGCCTATCAGCTGATGATCGGCGGCGCGGCGCTGATCATGATTGGGCTCGTCTGCGGCGGACGGATTACCATTCCAACCGTGGAAGCGCTTCTACTGTTTTTATACCTTGCCCTCCTCTCCTCGGTTGCCTTCGCACTCTGGACGGCGTTGCTCAAATACAACCCGGTGGGCAAAATCAGTATTTTTAACTTCCTCACTCCTGTTTTTGGGAGCATCCTCTCGGTGCTGTTCCTGCCCAATCAGGGGTTTAACATCAACATCGTTTTCGCGCTGATTCTGGCTTGCGCCGGGATCATCCTTGTAAACCGTGACAAACCGGCCGTAAAAAAGGAGAAATGACATCAACCCGGCGTTTATCCCCGTTGTGAAAAGTGACGTGTTCCTGAACCGATCCGGATTCAAAATGAAGCCTTTTAGGAGGATGTTTTAGCCTACGGTCATGGCCAGCTTTTTATTGCGAAAGCAGTAAAAAAGTGTCTACCGGGTAAACGGAAGCAAAAACGACAGCGGTGTTAAAATCGGGACTTTTGAAAAGGCGACCAGCCATGAAACAGCAAATTAGGAAATGAGGCGTAACAAATGGGAACCACGCACTTGACGATCCAAAGAGACAAGTTTTACATCAATGGAAAGCCATCCTACAGCGAAATTCCGAATTCCCCCTGTGCCGGGCTTTTAATGAACGCTCGTTTTATCCAGGGCGTGTTTGACGATCAAACCGATCCTGTCCGGTTTAACCGGTTCGGCCGTATTTTTGACCCGGACCGGAATACCGATGACTTGATTGCGGCGCTCCCCCAGTGGTATGCCGCCGGCCTTCGCGCCTTTACAGTAGGCTTTCAGGGCGGCGGCCCCTGCTTTACCACCGACGCGCGCACCATAAACGCCAACCCCTTTTCAGAAGACGGAAAAACGGTTGACCCCGCCTGCTTAAACCGGTTGGAACGCCTTCTCCACGCCGCTGACGATCTTGGCATGGTGGTGATCGTCAGCTATTTTTACATGGCGCAGTGCCGTTTCTTCAAAACCGACGATGCGGTGAGAAACGCTGTGCGCGCCGCCTCCGCCTGGCTCAAAAGCACCGGGTACCAAAATGTGATTATCGAGGTGGAAAATGAATACGATATCCCCGGATTCCCCCGCCCCGCCGTTCTGACCGAGCCCGCCGGGATTACAGAATTAATTGGCATTGCGCGGGAGGCATCCGGCGGCCTTCCCTGCGGATGCAGCGAAACAGGCGGTCATTTTACCCCAGAAGTTGCCGAGGCCTCCGATGTAATTCTCATCCACGGCAACAGCCTGAGTGCACAAGAGTATTACGAGCTAATTAAAAAGGCAAAGGAAATTCAGCCTGCCCGCCCTATTATCTGCAATGAGGATTCCCCGGCAATCAGCCGGCTAGATATCTCAGTGCGTGAAGGAGTTTCATGGGGATATTTTAACGATATGACTAAACAGGAGCCCCCCGCCGACTGGGGAATTATGCCCGGGCAGGACGCGTTTTTTGCCCGGCGGATGGCGATTGCCTGCGGAATTGAAAAAACGCCGCACAACCGCCCCAAGGAGCTCTATTTACAGGGACTGGAGTCGGGCTGCCGTTTAGATGGGAAGTTCTGGATCTCCCTTGCCTCGCTTTATCCGGAATTGATTGAACGGGTAGATTTTTACAGAAATGAAAAAATGATTGATCGGACATATGAAGAACCGTTTTTACTGAACTATCAAAACACCTGGCTCCACACCCCAGTGGAAAATGTAACGTCAGGCGAGCGGTTCGGGGCAAAAGTTTATTTCCGTGACGGCACGGTTCGCAAAGTCGTGGAAGCAGTGAAATAAAGCAGGCGGCGGATTGTCACAGGTCTTTCCATCCCTCCGCCAAATGAATGACCTTAAGCCCTTTCTGCTGCGCATAGTTAAGGGTGTAAACAGTACCGCCCTGCTTTTTGGTACAGTA
>CACXEO010000065.1 GCA_902766785.1 Oscillospiraceae bacterium
ATCAGCATATTAACCCGTTTTAAAAGCTCGGTGACATAGTCCTCCTGATTGACGTCAACGCGAACGATCCCTTCGTCACGTTTCCGGAAGAAACCGAGAATAGCGGCAACAATGGACGGATCGCGAACCGTTCCGTCCGGGTAGAAAATACCGTGAGCACGGTTCCAACTGTCAACGCCAATCATTAGTTCGAATGCATACCAACCGATTCCGTACTCATTGGCGATTTCAATGGTCATATCATACGGGTTGCCGCGGCAGAGGCAGCAGGTTTCGTTGTTAACGACCGGTTTGTTATATTTCTTACCCAGCTCAACAGCGCGGTCATAAATCATCCGCATCCTGCCGCGGGTAGCAGAGTAATCGTGGAAAACAATAACATCCACTAATTCAGCAGTACCGGAATGCTCCGTTTCAAAGATAAAAATGTTGCCTACACCGATGTCGTGGTCCGGGTCTTTCGCCTTGACGTATTTGCAGAAGTGGCGGACAATCTCCCAGGTTTTCTCCTGCTTTTCTCTGAGTTCCTCCATATTTGGTTGTTCGCTGAAGGTTTCAAGGTATTCCGGCTCGTCGTCATACCAGGTTACGAAATCGTCGGTGTAGCCAGGCTCGTTGGCGATATCCCAGAACAGCAGGCCGGGCTCGTTTCCAATGGTTTCATACAGGTCGTCAAAATACCGTTCGCCGATCACCCAGCTGGATTTATCCTGAATGGTTTTAGTCAGCGGAGGAAGGCCAGGCCCATTGTAAGGCTTGTGCTCGAAATCCTCTTCAACAAAACGGAATCCCATAAAAAGGATAGGATTGGTGGAAATACCATGCTTCCAGGCAGTTTGAACAAAATCCTTTACATTGGCAAGGAACTGCTTCCCGCCGTCCGCATAAAAAGAATAGGTAAGAAAAATACGGGCGCTGTTGAGATTCAGCTTTTCCGCATAGCCCATCTCACGGTCAACGACGTCATGATCGTAACGCGCCCAAAAATCGGCGTCATTCACGGCATAACTTGCCGTGTAATTAAAACCGCGGAGATTTGAATAGTCTACTGTTTTTTTCATAAAAAGTCCCCCTTATTTTTATTAAATATAATTATTTTCTCTTAATTGGAAAATAAATGCTGTAACGGTCATAACCAATCCTGTTGATTGGAAAAAATTCAATATTACGGTCCTGTCCAGCGCTCTGGAATGTCTGTTTCCAGTTTCCCCATTCCCGCTCGTTGAACGGTTCAAGAAGCGTTTCCAGCGGTTGGCCTTCATCCGCATAAAGGGTCCGTTCTTCGTCACAAAGGCCAGCGAGCACGACCGGACCATTTAAAAACGCAACCTTGCTTTCATCGCCCGGAAGCGGACAAACCCTGATTCCTTTCTGAAATTCCACATAAACGATATCATCATTCCAGGTACGGGTTAATTCCATATACCCAGCGCCATTATCTTTAAAAGGAATTTCCTCGCCATTTAGGCAGATATACGGCGTATCCATCACCCAGGCAGGAACCCGTAGCTTGAGGGTGAATGAAACCGGACGGTCCGCCTTCACGTCAAAACGAACCGCAACCTTATTGGGGTCATGTGGGTAAACACTTGTATTCCCTTTCAAGGATTGTGCACCAAGAAGAGTTGAGGAAGTGAGGTTTGTGCCCGAAAGATTATCCCCCCGCTGTACCACCGTAAAAGGAACGCCTTCTATTTCGCCCGTCATACTGGAATCAAAGTACTGGCAAACCGCAATCCCGTTGTCATAAGCATAGTAAATGCCGTTTGTAAAAGCCGCATTTGCCTGTACAAGCGTACCATGGCAGCAGAAAAAGTCTTCGGTTTCACTGGCCCAAAATTTCTGCGCTCCACCCTTCATGGGAAGGAAATAGGTGAGCAACCCCTTTCGCGGGTGATCATATTTTTTGGCATTGGTATGGTCGGCACGGCCGTCCCAATACGTTTGAGCCATTACGCCGTTATACAGGTTTTTCTCCCAGTAATCAGCATAAACGGCGTCACCCGTCCAACGTAGCAGGAATTCCGCAATTCGCATCATGTTGTAAACAACGCAGTGCTCCTGGTTTTTTTCACCCAAGCGGAGGTTCATTTCATGCATTGGCGTCCAGATTTCACCGCAGGTCTGCCCGCCCGTTGCATAGGTTCCGCGCTTGGTAACCGCAAAATCCCAATATGCTTTTACAATGTCAAACCATTTCTGTTCCCCGGTCACTTCAAACGCTCTTGCCGCGCCAAGCACCTCCGGAACCGTTGTGTTGGCGTGCATATTGGTCAGGACATCCTCTCCGCGGAGCAGTGCGTCGAACAGCCGCGCGCGGTAATATTTATCCATCAAGGCGCGGTGCTCCGGCTTTTTGGTGACAGCGTAAAGCTGCGCCCAGACTTCCAGCATGCCACCTGTTTCAACGTCGAGGATATCGTCAAACTTCTCCTTATCAAACTGCATGCTCCATTTATAAAACCACATGGAAAAATTATCGGCCAGCGTTAAGGCAAGCTCATTTCCAACATACTCATAATAATCCATCAAACCCATTAGGATTTTATGTACATTGTACTGGGGTGACCAAACCCTTTTGCCATCCGCAATCCAGTAAAGGTATTTTTCCGGGATTCCCGCCAGCCATTCTCCACCGTTCATCTCCTGACACTCCTTGAGCCGTTCCAGGATTTTATCGGCTTTTGCCTTTATCTCCATATCTCCGGTTGCGGCGTAATGCATACCAGCCGCACTCAGCCAGTGGCCCAGAAAATGGCCCCGCATCTCACAGAAAGGGTTCTCCCAGCCGCCGTGCCGGTCTGCAATATAGTCGTTGTTAAACATCAAATCCAACCCTGCTTCATGGTCAAAATTCTGCAAAAGGTTGTCACTTTTCAGGCTCATCATATAACGGTAGTTTTCTCCCCGCCGGCGGAGCAGGTCTTCATCCTGAAGCGTTACTTCACGGGGAGAAACGGCTTTAAAGATCATTTCCATATTGTTTCCTCCATTATATAGTCTTCCATATTTACTATTATAGCGAAGACGTGGTATAATCACTATGATGTAAAAGTTGAAAAACATGGAAAATATTCCGGTAAGGAGAGACGGTTAACGTGCACGAAGTCCATTTAAAACTAAACGAATTCCCCCTTCTCAGCATTGCCGGCTCTATTACCGCCGAAGCAGATTTTATCCATCAGGACCGGATACTTGATGAGCATGTACTGATCTACCTCTATAAAGGGGAAATGGAGATTGTTGAAGACGGCGTTGTGCATCGGTTCCGGGAGGGGGAATTCCTCTTTCTGAAAGCCGGGGTACACCACTGGGGAGAGGCGGTTATTTCCGCAGGTACCTCCTGGTTTTACGTGCATTTTTTCACCTCCGACAATTTGGAAGGATACCAGAAATATGACAATTATGCCGCCGCCATTAAGCAGCAGGGCTTTGAAACAAAAGATTACCGCTACTACCTCACCCTTCCCAAGCGTGCTCGCCTCCCCTCTCACAGCCGGATCGACAGCCGGATTCAGGATCTGCTCTCCCTTTACGATTCATCCGACTCGCTGAGGATTGCACGTGTCAACGCAGTTTTGTACGAGTTGCTGGCGGATATTTACCAGACCGTAAACGAAGAGCGCGGGCCGGATAAGGCGGATATTCTAGTGCGCAAGCTGATTGCGTTTTTAGAAAAAAGCAACACCGTCCCGCTCAATTCAGCAGAAATTGCCGCCCATATGCGGCTAAGCTATAAATATCTCTGTACTGTTTTCAAACAGAAAACAGGATTATCCATCAATCAATACCATACCCGGCTGCGAATTAATGAAGCGGCAAGGCTTTTGCGGGAAACCTCCCTCAACGTCTCCGAAGCAGGATATGCCGTTGGTTACCGGGATCCGCTCTATTTCAGCGGCGTTTTTAAACGGGTTCAGGGAAAACCGCCGTCGGAGTATTTGAAACAGACTTTTAAAGGCGGGGACTGATTTGTAACCCCAAACCACTGCCAAAGAAGACGCCGGCAAATATCCGAGAAAGTTCAACATAAATTTTTCGGCAAGATTCTTAATTTTAACGCGAAGGCCGGGTCCGTTACAACGGGTCCGGCCTTTTACAGCGGATTATTTTTTATAGACGCCCAAAATTTCCCCGATATACATGGTATGGTAATCTCCCGCGTCTCTTCCCGCGTAGTTTTTATCAATTGACGGGTCAAGGAAATTTTCCGGCGACAATTCTTCACGAAAAAGCTTTTTGCAAACGATCACCAGTTCCGCTTCTTCAAAAGCAACACCGCCGTCAAGCAGAGTTTTGGTCAATCCGGCTTCCTTGATTTTATCCATATCCCGGCCGGATTTGCTGCCGCAAAGATTCAGTGCATCGCGGTGCGATGCGCCGAAAAAGGACATGGTAAAATAATCTCCGTGTTCCATAAAATCATAGGTATACCGGCTTTTGCGCACATAAGCCGTCGCCACGTTTTTGCCCCAGAGAACGCCGACGCCGCCCCAGGCTGCGGTCATGGTGTTACAGTGTTCCAGTTCACCGGCGGTCAGCAGAAACCATTCAGAGCCCATTCTGGTAAAAACATTTTCATGAAAATCTTTTAAATCCATTTTTGTAAAGCCCATTCCATTCACTCCCTTTTCAATATATTTTTATTGTATCAAATTAAAGTACAATTAACAAGGAGATTCATTTACTCAACCGTAAAAAGCAGTTTTTCCATGAAAAATCCATTCCCTTTCGGCATAGTGTCCAAAATGGCGGATGGAAAAGAGTTGAAAATCACTAGTTTGAATGAATATACATCAAATTGCATAAATATTCATATTTTGCTTGCATTTCACCCAAAATGATGTATAATAAAAATAACAAATAAATTTTGAAAGGAATTTTGAATGATGGAAAAGTTAAATAAAGTTGTACTTGCATATTCCGGTGGTCTCGACACCTCTATTATTATCCCGTGGCTGAAAGAAAACTACGGCTGCGAAGTCATTGCAGTCGCGGGCAACGTCGGTCAGGATGCCGAACTCGACGGCCTGGAAGAGCGGGCGCTGAAGACCGGCGCTTCCAAGCTTTACATAGAAGACCTCCAGAAAGAATTTGTTGAGGACTTCATCTTCCCTACCTTAAAATGCGGTGCGATTTACGAAGAGGACTACCTCCTCGGCACCTCCTTTGCACGTCCCGCTATTGCGAAGCGGATTGTTGAAATCGCCAAAGCGGAGGGAGCGGACGCCATCTGCCACGGCTGTACCGGCAAAGGCAACGACCAGGTCCGGTTTGAACTGACCATCAAAGCGTTTGCGCCGAACATGAAGATCATCGCCCCGTGGCGGATCTGGGATATCAAGTCCCGTGATGAGGAAATTGACTACGCAATTGCGAAAAATATTCCGATTAAACTGACCCGCGAAACCAACTACTCCAAAGATATGAACCTCTGGCACCTCTCCCACGAGGGGCTTGACCTGGAAGACCCGGCAAACGAGCCGAAATACGATGAAATCCTTGAAATGGGCGTTTCCCCGGAAAAGGCGCCTGACAAAGCCACCTATATCACTCTCGGCTTTGAAAAAGGGATTCCGGTTTCTCTCAACGGCGAAAAGATGGACGGCGTCACCCTGATCAAAACCCTGAACAAACTGGGCGGCGAAAACGGTATCGGTATTGCTGATTTAGTTGAAAACCGGCTGGTCGGGATGAAGTCCCGCGGCGTGTACGAAACCCCCGGCGGAACCATTCTTTACCACGCCCATAAAGTGCTTGAGACCATCACCGTCGACAAAGAGACCCAGCACTACAAACAGCAGGTCGCGCTCAAATTTGCCGACCTCGTCTACAACGGCCAGTGGTACACCCCCCTCCGGGAGGCGCTCTCCGCGTTTGTCGATTCCACCCAGGAGCATGTCACCGGCGATGTCAAGCTCAAACTCTATAAAGGCAATATCATCAACGCGGGCGTCACCGCGCCGTACTCCCTCTACAATGAAGAAGTCGCTACCTTTGATGAGGACGACGTTTACGACCAGACTGATTCCCAGGGCTTCATCAATCTCTTCGGCCTGCCGATCAAGGTAAAGGCGCTGGCAGACGGGAAAAAATAAGAACCCCACCCACTGGCGCAATCACAGATTGCTTGTGGGTACCCGGGAACCTTGTTGCTCACGTTCGTTCGCAATAAGAACCCTCACTTGGGCGCAATCAC
>CACXEO010000066.1 GCA_902766785.1 Oscillospiraceae bacterium
TGATGAGGAGCATCCCTGCTGGCCGGAAGATACTTATTCTCTGTCCAAGTACCTTGGCGAAGAGATTATGAAGGCGTTCTCCCGCGCATACGGTATGAACAACATTGCAATGCGTTTGATGGGCGTTTACTATCATAATGTTGAGAGAAGCCGTGCAATGTATAACCTGGGGCAGAAAGCGGAGGCAACCGCGAATGATCCAAAGTTTATTACTGGCAATACTCATCAGTATGTTGACGCCCGTGACATTGCAGTTTTCACCGGCCTTGCAATTGAAAAGCTGGGCAAACTGCCGAACAAATATGAAGCGTTTAACGTTATCACTGATGTTCGCATGGATGTTCCGGATACAAAGGCGTTCTATAAAGAGCGTTTCCCGTATATTGCCGATATGGTTGACAGCCTTGCCGACGGCGAGGGCCTGCTGAGCATCCGCAAGGCGGAAAAGCTTCTTGGCTACAAGCCGCAGTATTCCTGGAAAGACGGCAAATAAAATCAATAATGCTAATCTTAATTCAATGGCAAAACAAACAGTTATAGTTTCTTTCTTCGCAGCAAAAATTTTATCAAATAAATTAAAATTTAGGAGTGTGTTTTATGATTAAGAATGTATTGGTAACCGGCGCATCCGGTAGACTCGGCAACTATGTTGCTCCCTATTTGCAGGATCAGGGCTACAACGTAACCTGCACTGACATTGTTCCGCCGAAACCGGACAGCGAAAATGCAAAACGCGGTCTGCCTTTTGTAAAAGCTGATTTGCTTGAGATCGGCGATGTTATGAAGGCCATTGCGATGTCCCAGTGCGATGCAATCGTTCATTTGGGCGCAATTCCGTTCAACCCTGAGCTTCAGCCGCCGTATGCTGAGTATAAAGGTCCGGCCGGCGCAAGAGACGGCGTTCGCTTCAACTATAGCATGCCGGAAGACAATGCAATGAAGATCAATACCATGGGCGGCTTCTATGTACTGGACGCTGCAAGAAGAATGGGCGTTAAGAACGTAATTGTTACCACTTCCTTCTTTGCTTACGGCGTAGGCTTCAGATTCTCCGGCAACCCGTTCGTTCCGGAATATCTGCCGATCGACGAAGAACATCCCTGCTATCCGGAGGATACATATTCTCTGTCCAAGTACCTCACCGAAGAGATCATGAAGGCGTTTACCCGTGCTTACGGCATGAACACCATTGCTATGCGTCTGCTCGGCGTTTACAACGACAAGATCAAAAACCATTCCTTCGGCTTCAAAACCGACGCGATCCCGGAAGATGTTGCGAAGAGAGGCAACGAAAACTTCTTCTATCATGAGTATGTTGACTCCCGTGATATCGCTCGGTTTACCGACCTTGCTCTGAAGAAGATTGGCCAGTTGCCGAACAAATATGAGGCGTTCAACGTTTGGAGCGGCACCCGTATGGCAGATGAGTCTGCTCCGTACTATTCGAAACTCTGTCCGGAGTTTGCTGATATGTGCAAAAACCTCAAAGGTTTCGACGGTCTGTTCTCAATTGAGAAAGCAAGAAAGCTCCTTGGTTATGAGCCTGCTTATGACTGGAGAACCTTTGACGAGGACAGAAACTACGCTGACGCTATCGGCGCTTACGCGGACTAAGAGATAAACCCCCTACGATACATTGGAGGCTATTATGAGCGAAAACAAACTGAGAATTGGTCATACCGGTATCACATGGTTGAGCGACGACGATTATGAGGATACCATACGCACCATTGCAAAAGAGGGTTTCGGCGGCATTGAACTGTTCGGCTGGACTCTTCCGAAAATGAAAGCGCAGGGTAAGCTCGGCCTGTTTGAAGAGTGCAACCTGCCGCTCTGGTCTGCTTACTTCTCCCATGATATTATCAACCCGGGTGAGCGCCAGGCGGAGTTCAACAAAATTAAAGAACAAGGAAGCATCCTGCTCTCTCAGGGCGGCACACATGTTGCTTTCGGCGGTAATATTGTTGACCGCAGAAAAGTAAAATACATGGAGCATAAAGATTATATCGTTGATTTTGTCAACGAGTGCGGCAAGCTGATGCAGGACATGGGTCTGACCCTGTGCTACCATCCGCACACCGGCACCCCGGTTGAAACCAAAGAGGAAATCATGGATTTCTTCCAGAGAATCGACCCGAAGTATGTCGCCATGGCGCCTGATATCGGACAGATTCAGAAGGGCGGCGCCGATCCGCTCGAAATCATCAAGACCTTTGAGCCGCTGGTGAAGCACGTTCACTTCAAAGATTTCGGCGGCAAGCTGGAGTTTGACTCCTCTGCCGAGGTTGTTGAGGGCGAAACCTACTTCAACTTTGAGGAAAAGGGCAAAGAAATTGATTCGACCGGCTACATCAATTACTGCATTCTGGGCGACGGCGTTGTTGACTTAAAGGGAATTCTTGACTATTTTGCGGAAAAGAATTTTGACGGAGCCGTTATGGTTGAGCTTGACGCGGGTACGACAATGCCTGTTACCCCGCAGGAAGCGGTACATGGAAATAAACTTTATCTTGAAAAGATCGGTTATATGAAGTAAACTTCATAGTAAGGGGTGTTTTATAAAAGTCCCGTACCGTCCGGCTGCGTCCAAACCGGCGCGCCGGCGGCAGAAATACGGATCTTTCCGCAGTGCGGCCCCGCTTTCCCAATGGGGGCGGGGCGTACGCGGTATCAAGAGAAAACAGGAGGGAAAGACTTATGGCGAAAAAATCGATTGTTTCAATTGCCCATTGCGACGATTTCCTCGGTACCCCTGCAAACTATACGCAGGAGCATGTTGAGAAGATCAAAGAGATGATCCGCCAGATTGCCGATGATACAAAGGGCGGTATGCAGAATATCGTCCATGAGGGCGATGTGGTCTTTATCAAAATTAATACTGTTACACAGGCTCCCCCGGAGAACGGCTTCACCACCGACCCGAGAATGCTGGAAGCATTGATCGAGCTTGTCAAAGAGCAGAAACCGAAGAAGATTCAGGTCGGCGAACGTTGTGCACTGGGTCAGGACACCATGAAATGCTTCGAAGTCTGCGGCATCAAAGCTGTAGCTGAGAAGACCGGTGCCGAGCTGGTTGCTCTTGAAAACACCGAATGGGAAATGTACGACATGGGCAAACCGGTTTCTTACCGGAAATTCCCGTTCCCGAAGATTGTCCGCGACGCCGACGTTTATATCGGCCTGCCGAAAATGAAGGTACATATCCACACCGGGCTCACCAACGCCATGAAACTGCAGTTCGGCCTCTGCCCGGATTACAAATGGATGTCTGAGTGCCACCGCGACGATATTTACCAGAAAATCGCCAACCTTGTTACTGCGGCAAAACCGGACTGGTTCGTTGTTGACTCGCTCTGGACCTGCCAGGGCAACGGCCCGTTCAGCCCGTATCCGGACGACCGCATTACCGACTGGAACACAACTTACGGCGGTTCCGACCCGGTCGCAATCGACACCGTTGCCGAAATGCTGATGCAGTGGGATAACCCCGGCAACCTGCCCTCCACCGTAATGGGCGCTGCAGAAGGCCTTGGCACCAACAAGGTAGACGAGATTGAGCTCAAGGGTGTGCCGGTAGAGAAAGTTTCCCGCAAATTCAACCGTCAGGATACCGTTCTCTGCGGCAAATTCAAAAACGTTAACGTTATCGTCGGTTCCGCCTGTGAGCCGGGCTGCCGTGTTATGGTCCGGATGGGTCTTGACGCTGCATACGTCTCCGGTCTGTTAGACAAACTGCGTGAGCCGATCACCATTTTCACCGGTCTCCAGTTCGAGCCTTATATCACCGATGTAAAAGGGCCGGTTCTCATTTACGGCAAATGCGCTGAAAAGATGAAAGAATTCTATCCTAACGCCTATACTTGGTTCCCGACTGAGGAGCATCCGACCTGTGTGCCGATGTACTCCAATATCCCGGGCAGAGGAATCGGCGACGCTATTCAGAAAATTATTGACAGTTACGACAAATAACCGGGATTGAGTTCCGGGGGCGCCCTGGAATATTGCGTCTTATTGTTACACTGCAATAAAAAGACAACTCTGCTTTGCGGCAGGTCGAAACCGGCCTGCCGCAAAGTGGGGCAATCCGGCAGATTTGTCAATTACCATGGAAAGGAACCAAACAGGTGGAAAAGAATTACTCTAATAATCCTGCTATCCAGGAAGGCCTGTGCAAGCTTCTTGAGATCAAGGATTCCGATATACGCAATTCCATCCTCCGCCAGGGCCTGGACGCTATCGACCAAGGTGTACATGCCGGCGGCGCTTTCTCCGCGGTCATTCCAATGGTCAGCCTCTACTACGGCGGCGGGATGAAACTTAATGTGGAACAGCCCACCGAGCCGGGCCAGGACCAGTTTATCCTGAGCAAAGGGCACGCGGTTGCCGCCATGTCCGCCGTTTATGCGGACAAGGGTTATTTTGATGCGGCGCTCCTCAATGGCTCCCGTTCTTACGAAAGCATTTTAAACGGCCACCCGGGGCCGATCCTTCCGGGTGTGCAGATTTCAACCGGCCCTCTCGGTCAGGGGATTTCCGCAGCGGTTGGTCTTGCTCTGGCTGGAAAAGATTACCCGCAGAACGATGTTTACTGCATGGTCGGCGACGGCGAGATGCAGGAGGGCGGCGTTTGGGAAGCGTTGATGTATGGTGCGGAAGCGCGGCTTGACAACCTTTGCGTCATTGTGGACAAAAACGGCGGCCAGCTCGACAACGTCAGCAAGATGATTGTCTCGATGGATGATATCGCCGACAAGCTCCGTGCGTTCGGCTACCGCGTCATTGAAGTGAACGCGACTGAGTACGCGCCGGTTGTGGGGGCGTTTGACGCGTTCCATAAAGACCGGAACGGAAAACCGACTGCCATTGTCTGCGACGCGACCAAGGGCTTCGGCGGCTTCTCAAGCGGGATCAACGGCCATAAAATTACATTGGCCACTGAGGTTGGCGAACGGGAAATCGTTATGCAGAACCGCCGCCGCGAAGGCCGCGAAAAGGCGTTTGTTGAATTTTACAATAGCCTTTGCTGTGAGAAAACAAAGGAAGCGCTTGCCTGTATTGCCCGGGCAATGAACCTGGATTTGGCAGTGGAAGGCGGCAAAGCGGTTTCGGTTGCGCCGGGCAAACCGGTGGTCAAGACCAAGCCCGCACCGAAGCGCTGCAAAAAAATTAAATACGACGAAGCAAAATTACCCGCTGTGGAGCTCGGGAAGTCCTATGCGGCCTCCGATATTGTCAAGGGTGTCATCAAAGCTTTTGCCGAGGACAGCCGGATTGTCACGGTCGATTCCGACCTTTCCTCTACCAGCGGCCTGCAGGAGGGCGTGATCCAGGTTGACAAAACCCGGGCGCTCAATGTGGGAATCGCTGAAAGCAATATGATGAACATCGGTGAGGCGTTTGCGGCGGTTGGCAAAAACGCCTGGGTTTCCACCTTTTGCCCCTTCTTTGACTGGCGGGTTATGAGACGAATCGCAGTCAGCTATCAGGAGCGGCTGGAGGCAATGGAGACCGAAGGCGGCTGGCTGACAGAAGGCCACGGCCTTGACCTTACTTTCCTTGCAACTGCTCCGGATATGGACACTCAGACCAATGGCGCCACCCATATGGGCAATGACGACATTATGTTCTTTGACCAGATGGCGCACCTGAAAATCATCACCGTTGGCTGTCCGTCCATGCTGAAAGGGGTAATGAAGTGGATTGCCGAAGGCAACAAGGGACTTGTTTACCTGCGGATTCTGCGGAAAGCCTCAGCGGCAATTTACCCGGACGGAATGACCTTTGAATACGGAAAGGGCTATACCCTGCGTGAAAGCGGCGCTGATAAAGCAGCCATCGTCTCCTACGGGCGGGGCATTTATGAAGCGCTGGCAGCTGCCGACGCCCTGAAAGAAAAAGGGATCGACGTTAAGGTCGTTGATATGCCGTCAATGGACGAGCAAATGCTGGTTGACCTTTACAAATCCGGGGTGCCGGTGGTGCTTGCCGAGCAGAACAACGGTTATCTCGCTGCTAAGCTGCCGAAGCTCCTGCTCCGGGAAGGCGTTGCGATGGATCCGTCCAGGATTGTCACCGTTAATATGCTTGACAAAGACGGCTATCCGCAGTTTGTCCATTCCGGCACTTACGGCCAGCTGACCAAAGCCTTTGGGCTTTCGGGCGCTCAGCTTGCTGAACTGGTCGAGAAAAAGCTCGGTTAAAAGGAGATGCAATTATGATTAACGTACGTGAAGACAGCATTCCGGAAAACGACCTGCCGGGCAGAAAGCTCCGCTGGGTTATCACCCCGGAAAAGGACGGCTGTGAATTTCTTTCAAGCTGTGTTATCCGGGTGGCGCCGGGAGCTAAAGTCAGTCCAGCGCACTCTCATCCCAATGGGGAGGAGCTTGTTTATATCATCTCCGGGTCTGGCCGTGTGCTGATCGACGGAGAGGTGGAACCGGTTGAGGCGGGCAGCGTCATCGTCTTCCCGAAGGCGAAAATTCACATGCTCCAGAACACCGGGGACGTTGAAATGAAGGCGGTCTGTGTATATGCCCCCGCCGCTGATCCCTCCGGATATAAATACCATGAAGACGTCGATATAGACGACTATGCAAAATAACGCACCAAACATCAAACCCACCCAAAGAAAGGAAAGAAACGCATGGAAAAGCTTAAAATGTTTATCAACGGTGAGTTCGTAGAGTCGAAAACCGATAAATACTACGACCTGCACAACCCGAGCACCGGCGAAAAGACCGGCGAGGCTCCCTGCTGCACTGTAGAAGAGGTCAATGCCGCAATTGCCGCCGCAAAAGCTGCATTCCCGGGCTGGAGCTCTACCCCGGCGATCAAGCGCGCACAGATCATGTACAAAGTCCGTGACCTGATCATTGAGCGGATGGAAGAACTCACCATGTGCGTTGCAAAGGAAAACGGCAAGGTCTGGTCCGAGGCTGAGGGCGACGTCCTGAAAGCCAAAGAGGGCACCGAGCTTGCAACCCAGGTACCATCCCTGATGATGGGCGAAAGCACCATGGACGCTTCCAAAGGCTTTGACACAGTTTTGTACCGCGAGCCGCTCGGCGTTTTCGCGGGTATTGTCCCGGTCAACTTCCCGGCTATGATCCCCTTCGGCTGGATGACCCCGGTCTGTGTTGCCACTGGTAACACCATTGTTCTCAAGGCTGCCAGCCTGACCCCGAAAACCGCAATGATGTTTGCCCAGCTCTACAAAGACGCAGGCGTTCCGGACGGCGTTGTCAATATCGTCACCTGCTCCAGAAACGAGATCGACACGATCTTGGAGCATCCGGATGTGAAAGGCATCACCTTTGTTGGGTCTACTCCGGTCGGTAAGAAAATTTATCAGAAAGCCGCCGCTTACGGCAAACGCGTCCAGTGCCTGACCCAGGCGAAAAACCATGCCCTGGTTATGTCCGATGCGCCGATTGAAAGAACAGTTGCAGGCGTTATCAACTCCGCTTACGGCTGCGCCGGCCAGCGCTGCATGGCTCTGTCCTGCTGTGTTGTTGAAGAGGCAATTGCCGACAAGTTCGTTGCAGAGCTGAAAAAACAGGCTGAGAAGATTAAGGTTGGACCGGCTTATGACAAAACCTCCAAGCTTGGGCCGATCACTTATAAAAAACACTATGACGAAGTTGTTGCCGATATTGACAAGGGCGTTAAAGAAGGCGCTACCCTGGTTCTCGACGGCAGAAACTGCAAGGTTGAAGGCTTTGAAGACGGCTATTATGTAGGGCCGACCATCTTTGACCATGTGACCGCTGATATGACCATTGGTGACGAAGAGGTCTTTGGGCCGGTTCTTTGCATCAAGCGCGTTAAGAGTTTTGAAGAAGGCTTAAAAGTGATGAATGCGAACCCCTATGCGAACGGTTCGGTTATCTTCACCCAGAACGGCTACTTTGCCCGCGAGTTTGTCCGCCATACTGACGGCGGTATGGTCGGCGTCAACGTAGGTATCCCGGTTCCGATTGGCTTCTTCCCCTTTGCGGGCCACAAGGATTCCTTCTTCGGCGATCTGCACTGCCTGGGCAAAGACGCATACCGCTTCTTCACGGAGAGCAAATGTGTAACCCAGCGTTGGTTCGACGAAGTTGAGATGCAGAATACCGAGGTTTCTACTTGGGACGGCACCATCTAAGGATATCATATGAGCTGATTAAACGGCAGCAAAATCGGGATGAGGAATCTCATCCCGATTTTCTCTCTGTTTTTGTAAAACCATACCCTTTATTCCCTGCAACTTGTACCGAATCTATTTTGGAAGCAAAGGAAGCTTTAAATGAAAGAGAGTTCCAAAACAACTGTTAAATACGGGATGCTCCAGGGGATGTACTGGATGGCCCAGTGTACAATTCTCCAGTTTGCCGTTATGCTCTATAACAGCCGGGGATACGACAAATTTTCAATTGGAATTGCCACCATGCTGGTTGCGGTGACCAATGTTCTGGCCCAGCCAATTTGGGGAATTCTGTGCGACCGGAAGCCGAAAATAAAAAAATTGTTCCTCACAGGGCTCCTGATTGCCATGGGGGCGTCTTTAATCCTGCCGTTTTCTGAAAACAGCATTGTGCTGACTGTTTTTGCCATGATGGTAATTGGATTTATGTATCAGCCGCTCGCACAGGTGGTAGACGCCTGGATTGTGCGGATGAATGCTAACGGATATCACATCAACTACGCGGCAGTGCGCAGCTTTGGTTCTATGGGCTACGCATTTACTGCAATGGGGTACGGGCTTTTGCTGGATACGTTTGGTATGTGGCTGATGACGCCCTCTTTTTTACTTTGCTGCGTGGTTTTCTGTGTTGTTGTACTAAAAACAAAGGAACCCGAAGCGGTTGTCGCCAAACGGAAATCCGAAGTTGCGGAAGGCGAAGAAAGCTTTTCTGACATCCTGAAAAAGCTGGTACGCAATAAACAGTACCTGATCCTGATCCTGAGCTTCCTGCTGATGACGACCGGCATGAGCGCAGGGCATACCTTTATGTCAGTCAAGCTTACTGAACTTGGCGGCGGCAATATGGAGTATGGGTTGGTCATGACGGTGATGTCCGGGTGCGAAATGTGCATCCTGCTGTTGATGTCAAAGTACGCCGGCAGGTTCCGCCCTGCTGCGCTGATGGCGGTCGGCTATCTGTCAATTATTGTAAAAATGCTCCTGCTGGCTTTGGCGGGAAATATTCCAATGATTGTTGCCGCCCATATTTTCCATGGCCCGGCTTATGGGATCATGCTGGGGGCGGTTGTCATGTATATCCAAAGCGTGGTTGACCATCGGTCGCTTTTTACTGCCCAGACCGGCTATGGGGCTTGTATGGGCCTTGGAAATATCCTTGGCAGCTTTTTGGGCGGCGTGATTTCAACTGCGGTGGGCATAGATAATATGATTTTCATTATGGTAAGCCTGCCGGTTATCAGTTTTTGTGTAATGGCGGGAAACAACCTATACTTAAAGCGGCTTGAGCAGCTTCCGGTTCCGGCTGTATCGATACCGGAGACGGCGCCGGCGGAAATTCCTACCGGGGCGGAATGCCCGGAAGAGGTCAACGTGTAGCTCCAACTATTGGGACAGCTTAGAAAAGAAAAGGAAACGGAAGAAAGCGGCATGTTTATCATGCCGCTTTTTCTTTTTGGTTGTTCTGTGAATAATGAGCCGAACAGCAGCGTTTTTCAGGTGGGAAAGAAGGGTGACAAGTTTATAAAAACATGGTAAGATGGTGGTAGCCTGAAACCGGCGCCGTGGGCGTCATGTAAAGAAAACCTGACGGCGGGGCGTGAATGTGTCCGTGCGCCTCAGAAAGGAAAGAAATGAATCGAAGAATTGGCATGGCGGCCTCAATCATCACAGGAACCGGCGTAGCGGGCTTTTCGCTCTCAATGCTTTTGGGCGCCGATGTTTTGAGCTTCTTTTTCAGTATGGTCATTGCATGGGGGTTTGTGCCCCTGGCCGTTGTCTTTGCTGTTTACACGCCGCCGGACCGGCGAGCGGCGGCTTTCAGCGGGGCCGCGTTCTCAGTGGTCTATACGGTTCTTGTCATGGTGGTCTATTATGCGCAGCTGACCGCCGTGCGGTCCGGGACGCTGGGCGCCGAAGCGTCTACCCTGCTGGACTTTAAACAGTTTGGGTTGTTTTTCAGCTATGATTTATTGGGGTACGCGTTTATGGCGCTGTCCACCTTTTTTACAGGGCTTTCCATCCGTCCGGCGGACGGATGCGGACGTTGGCTCAAAGGGCTTTTAATGGTTCACGGCGTGTTTTTCATCGGCTGCGTGGCCATGCCGCTGCTCGGGCTGTTTTATCCCGGAATGCCGGGCGGGGATTTGACGGGCACAGTTGTTTTGGAAATATGGTGCGCTTATTTCTTTCCCGTTTGCATTCTGGCTTTCCGGCATTTTAAAAATTTACCAAATAACGTATGCGCCGGTTCAGCCGGGTGAAAAGGAGAATGAGTATGGTACAGTTCAGAGATTTTAAAGAGGGTGACCGCGCGGTCTTTCTAGAGATGTGCCGCGGGTTTTATTCGGGCGACGCGGTTGACCACGCAATCCCGGAAGATTATATGCAGGCGACCTTTGACGAAATTTTAAGGCAGCAGCCTTATCTGCGCGGTATTATATTTGAGCAGGATGGAAAACCCGCTGGGTACGGACAGCTTTCTTTCACTTTTTCAAATGAAGCCGGCGGTTTTGTCGTTCTGATTGAGGAAATATATGTCCTGCCGGAGTTCCAGGGAAACGGGATTGGGAACGCCTACCTGGAATGGCTCAAAAAAGAGTACAGAGGAAAGGCAAAGCGTTTCCGGCTGGAAGTCTGTTCCGGAAACAGCGGCGCTATCCGCCTCTATTCCAAAAAGGGGTTTGAAAAACTTGCCTATGAGCAGATGATTTTAGACCTGTAATTCGTTCATAGGACAGCCTCCAAACCGCGTATGATAGAGTCGGAGCGGAAATGGAGATGGTTTTATGGATCGGTTGATTAAATGGATCTGCCTCCTTGCGGGGGTGGGGCTTGTCTTTGCTGCGGTATGGGGAAGTGATGTAAAGGCCTCTCCCGCCAGCGCTTCCAACGGCGTAGACCTGCCTATTATTATGTATCACGGTATTTTAAAAGACCCGGCGCTGACGGGCACCTACGTACTGCCGCCCGGCCAGCTGGAAGCAGACCTTAAATATATTAAACGGGCGGGCTACACCCCTGTTTTAATGAAAGACATTATCTCTTATACGGAAAACGAACAGGCTGTTCTTCCTGCAAAGCCAATTCTCATCACCTTCGACGACGGCTATTATAACAATTATGTGTACGTTTACCCGTTGATGAAAAAATACAATATGAAATGCGTAATTTCCATCGTGGGAAAATTCACTGATATTATTGAGCCAGGGGAACATCAAAGCGCCAATTTCTCCCATTGCAATTGGGAGCAGCTCAAAGAAATGAGTGATTCGGGTTTGGTAGAAATTCAAAACCATACCTATAATATGCACACCATTGACGCTCGGAGAGCCGGCGCCCGGAAATGTTCGGGGGAAACAGTAGAACAGTATAGAAACGTCCTGCAAGCCGATGTTGGAAGGCTGCAGGAACTCCTTGCATCCAGGATCGGCGTGGCACCTACGACTTTTGTCTACCCGTTCGGCAAATATTCTGAAGAATCGGAGCCGCTGCTCAAAGAAATGGGATTCCGGGCGACGTTGTCCGTCGCTCCGGGGATCAACCGTCTTACCAAAGGCGGCTCTTTGTCCCTGTTGAAACGTTACAACCGTGCCCCTGGAACTTCCAGTGCGGAATTTTTCAAGGATATATTAAAATGATGGAGATGAAAGTATGTTGATTTTAGCGTCTGGTTCACCCCGCCGGCGGGAAATATTGACAATGCTGGGTTATACTTTTAAGGCTGTTCCTGCAGATGCGGACGAAACGCTGGAAGAAGGAATTGCCCCGGACTGCGCAGTAGCCGAGCTTTCAAAAAGAAAGGCGGAAGCGGTAGGAAAGCTGTACCCGTCCGACGTTATTCTGGGATCGGACACTCTTGTTTTCTGCGGCGGCGTGATTCTTGGGAAACCTGAAAGCATGGAAGACGCTGCCCAAATGCTCCGGTTTTTGTCGGGCAGGACGCACCAGGTCTATACCGGTGTGACCATTCTGAATCGAACCGGGTCAAAAACCTGGGTGAATGTTTCCAATGTGACGTTTCTGGACTTAACAGAAGAGGAAATCCATGCCTACCTTGAAACCGGGGAGCCTATGGATAAAGCGGGCGCCTATGCGGTCCAGGGAAAAGGCAGCGCTTTGATTGAATCGATTTCTGGTGATTTTTTTGCGGTGATGGGGCTCCCCGCCTCCAGTACGGCCCGTTTCCTCAAAGAGTTCGGAATCGTATCAAATAATGTATAAAATGAAGTATTATACAGATAGCAGATTATTGCGAAGCGGTTGCCGTGGACAAAAATTTTGTATTAAATATAAAAAACAATACAAATTGTATAGGTTGTGAAGCTGTGAAATGTTCTATCTGCCCCCGCCGCTGCGGCGCCCAGCGGGATGAAACGGCCGGGGATGGCTACTGCCGGCAGGGGACTCTCCCGCGGATTGCCCGTGCGGGGCTGCATTTTTGGGAAGAACCCTGTATCAGCGGGAAGAAAGGCTCCGGCGCGGTGTTTTTTTCCGGCTGTACGCTGAACTGTGTCTACTGTCAGAATGATTCAATCAGCCATGGAGGTGTGGGACAGGCTGTTTCAGAAGAGCGGCTGGGTGAAATATTCCGGGAGCTAATTGCGCAGGGCGCGCAGAATATCAACTTGGTGAGTCCTACCCCGTTTGTCCCGGCAATTAAACGGGTGTTGGAGCGGGAGAACCTTCAGGTCCCGGTGGTGTACAACTGCAGCGGGTATGAAACGGTTGAAACGGTTCGGGCGCTGGATGGGTTAGTTGATATTTATCTCCCCGATTTAAAATATATTTCACCGGCGCTGTCGGAGAGGTATTCCGGCGCAGAAGATTATTTTGAGGCCGCATCCCGTGCGGTTCTGGAAATGTGCCGCCAGACGGGGCCGCCGGTATATGATGAAGAAGGGCGGATGCTTTTCGGAACACTGGTTCGCCATTTAATTCTGCCCTCTCATGCAGAGGAAAGCAAGGCGGTGCTGCGCTGGTGCAGGGAGAGTCTTCCGGAGGGAACGCCGGTCAGCGTGATGGCCCAGTATCTGCCTTGCGGCCGGGCGGCTGAATTTCCGGAGCTGAACCGCCGGATTGCAAAAAGTGAGTATAACGCCGTGCTGGACGAGCTTTTTTCACTCGGTCTGGACGGCTATGTTCAGGAGCGGTCAGCCGCAAAAAAGGAATATATTCCGCCGTTTGACTTAAGCGGTGTGGAGAAAAAACAAGGGCATTAACCGGTTTCCTTTGAGATGTATTCGTGCCTGCGGTATCAGTTTTGACGATAAAAGTAATAAAACGTAAAACTAGAAGAAGCGGTAGTATGTGTTACGAACGGCAATGAGCTGCGGTATTCGGGAATTTGGGACCGGCCAAGGCGTTTGCATTCACTTCTTTCTCCGTTTTACTCTGTCTTTGGCCTTCCCAAAACACAGCGGCTTGTCTGTCCCAGGGCGGCCGTTTTGTCTTCTGTTTAAACGGCATCCGACGGCCGAAAGAAGGAAATAAACCCCAGCGGCGCTCTGGTTATGAGCGCCGCTGGGGTTTAACTTTGTAGAAAATATACCGCTGTTTTAACAACGTTACCGTTTGGAGTGGAAAAACTCAAGGACTTCCCCATCCGGGCCGTATACGAAGGCAATCCGCACATCCAGCGGGTCGGCGCTGGTCTCAACCAGCAGGTCAGCCGGCGCGCTTTTTGACACTGCACCGCAGGACAGGGCACGGTCGTACCAGCCGTCCGGGTCTTCCACATCGAACGCAAAATGGATAAAGCTGCCCGCCTTGTCCTGGGACAACTCACCTTTTATACCGCCGGCGAACATTTCAATGCAGGTTCCGTCCCCAATGTCGATCATGGCGGCGCGGGAATCCCCTTCGCCCCAGGTTTTGAGGAGCTTCATCCCAAGGCCTTCGGTGTAAAAATTCAGGGACTTGTCAAAATCTGTTACCTTTAGTGCTGCATGGTGTGTTTTGAGCGGTTTTGCCGGAAGTACTGCCATAATCATATCCCTCTTTTCAAAGAATAAAAGGTTTCCCTTTTAACTAAACTATACTGTTTTTTGCGGAAAAAGTAAAGGGGGTTAACATAATGCAATATATTTATTTAAAATGTTGAAAATATTCATTAAAATCATTGACAAAATGAACAAATTATGATTGAATGTAATTATAATGTAACGACAGTATGAAAAAAACGGCGATGATTCCAATGAATCTGATAGTAGGTGTAGAATAAGCATAAAAATATGCAATATATATTGTGGCAAATTTATAAATCATTACTGTTTCGTCAATAGGTGTTGTTTTGCTGTAGAAAAAGTTGAATAAGTCCATCGAAAAGGAGAGAGCGTATGAAAAAGCTTATTGGCATTTTAACTGTTGCAGCTGTTATGCTTTTTTATCCTTTATCAGTTTTTGCACAGTCCGTTGAGGCATCCGAACTGTATTCCGACAGTGAAAGGCAGATTGTTTCTGAAGAAACTCTGCTTTTATACAAAACATCGGATATAGAGAATTCAAATGTGTCCCCACGGTATGCTGTTGGAAGAGCTGATTTGACCTCTGTAAAAATTGGCAGAAACAACTATGAATTTAACTTGCGGGTTGTTGTTACCGGGTCACCAATTGAAAAAGTTTATACAACGTTTGACTATGGCGACGGTACCACGTATAACACTTCGTCACACCCAGCCGGTATTGCTAATTTTACGAATCTCGGTGCCAGCAACATCTATTTATGGGCTGGGGTGTATTACCCTTGTACGCGTAATACGATGGTTTATTGTCTTAGCGGCGATGTCTTGACAACAGTGGCAAGCTGGACAGATGTTCCCATTACGATTGATGAAAACTTTTTTGTCTAATGGTTAAAAGGGTAAATTAAAACGATGGACTTATTCTTCTTGAATTCAGAAAAAACAGTGCAAAACGGGAAATTGATTTTTACAAGTGAAATCAAAACTTCTGATAAATTGTATCGGCTATACGGGTACTGCCTGAATGCCGAGGTGGTTATCGATGTTTACGCATATATTGCGCCTGAAAAAATAGAAAGATGCAGATATGGGGAGTCCATGTCGGTCCGTGATCTCGCTTACAGTTCATTACTTTATCAATCTCCTGCTCTTGGAATCCGTGAGGTCATATTGAACGATGAAGCCATGAAGAGCCCCATGGGTGGGAAATCGGTACTGTATCATCCGTTTAATCGCCCTCGTAAAGATATATTGCCGTTTGCATCGAAATACGGTTTAAAAGAAAGCGATTCATTTGTTTTTGAGCGGTTTATCACAGAGATACCGATCAGAATAATGGATAAGATCAAAAGCGTTAAAGTGGTCTGCGAGCCTCAAATTTCATTTTCCCCCATTCAAAGGGCAATAGATTTAAGCCTTTGTGGCAACGGATCAAAGGAACTGGACTTTATCAATCCGTTTACGAAAGAAAAACAGTCGCTCATATTCTGTGGGTTTATTAAAAACAAACAACCTGACGGTTCATTTCTTCTGCTCTTGAAATATATGCTGGTTCCTGATTTTCCGGAAGGGTTTGAACTTTTATTTTTAGCCCTTGGTGCTGATGGCGCTCCATTGGGAGGCGCAATGCAAACCGGTAGTTTTTTAAACAGTGAACAAAATTCTAAAGCAAAAGTTAGAATTTCCATACTGGGTGCATTGGATATTCTGCCTGCCAAAGTCACGGTAGAAGTAATGGGCATTTTAAAAAACAACAAACCGGCAGAGTATAGACTGTTGTAACAAAAACAACCCCGGGAAGCCCATATTGGCTTCCCGGGGTTTTCTGCGGTTTATTTATTTGATGCTGCCGCGCATCCAGGCCTTCAGGGTGGCCTCGTCCGGGTCGGCGAGATCCGGAGTCAGCCCGTCGATATATTTGCAGGCCTCATACAGCGCCGGGATAACGTAGTCATGAATGCCGACACAGTGATGGACATAGGGCCCGCAGACCAGCTTCTCTTCCCAGAGGAGCCAGTCGTTGACCTCAATCCAGACATAGGTGCCGCGGGTGAATTTGCCCGAAACGCCTTTTGCCTTCCCAAGGAAGAGCTGATATTCGCCGTGGTCGCCGTCAAACCGGACAATGCTCATATCGCCGAGCTTGACCGAGCCCTCATGGGTGCCGGGTTCGTGCCCGTCAAACAGGAAATGCCGGGAGAACTTGGTCTTCCCCTCCGCAAGGCTGGGCGGAAAGTTGCCGCAGTGGAATAAAAGCTCGCTGTTTTCGTTCTGACTGTGGCGGACGGTGAGGTCGGCAAAGAAAGGCGCGGTTTTATACATCGCCGCCGCGTGGGCCATAATGCAGGTGATTGCGCCGTGGATATCGGTCTCGCAGGTGACGGGGAGCCCTTCGTCGGTTAAAAGGCCGTTGACCATGCAGGGCATAATCCCCAGGCTGTCCTGCAGGGCGTTCCAGCACTGGATCGCGGCAGCGGTGCAGGCCTGTTCGTTTGCGTAACTGCGGATAGCGAGCTTGAGGGCGGCGGTGCGGCGGACCGCGGCTTCATCCGCCCCGGTGCAGTCTACAATATCTTTGATCTGTACAACGGTATCGTTTAAGACCTTGCCACCTTCCTCTTCGATGGAAAGGGTGCGCAGTTCAAGCTCTTTCAGGGTGATGGGGAAAACCTGGATGCCGAATTTTTCGAGCAGCTCGCCCTCGTTGTACATCATGGTCCAGAAGCTGGCCGGCCGGGGGGCGATTTGCAGGATGCGTGCCTTATTAAAGGCTTTTACCACGCTGACGGCACGCAGAAATGTGTCGAAGCCGCGCGCAAAAATCGGGTCGTCAATAGTGCAGTTCGGGATATATGTAAACTTCACATTGAACCGGCGCAGGATTTTTCCGGTCGCGAAAAGGCCGCACTGGGTGTCGCGCAGGCGGGAACCATCTTCAAGCGGGTCTTCATCACGCGGGCCCCAGAGCAGGACCGGCTTGCCCACCTTTTTGGCGACTTTGGCGACAGTATCCTCGGTGCCGAAATTACAGTGCGGGAAGAAAACGGCGTCCACCTTGGCTGCAATAAATTTATCGGCGATTTTATCGACGTCCCCGACTGAGTCGTAGATCAAGCCCTCTTCGTTAATATCGTCAATGTCAATGACCTCAACCCGCTCGTCCGCCCGCATTTTTTCTAAAATGATGTCCTTAAACCGGTGGGCGTCTTCCTTGCTGAAGCAGAAACGCCGGGTAGGCGCAATGCCGAGTTTGATTTTTTCCATGGTTATGGTTCCTCCTTAATTGGTTGTCGGGAAATTAAGAAACAGTCGGGGGCGCGGTGCTTTTGCGCAGAATGAGTTCGGTCCCGACTGAAATTTTAACAGGGGCTTCGAACGAGCCTTCCAGCAGGGAACTCATCAGCGAAACGGCAATGCCGCCCATCTGCCGTTTCGGCACCCGGATAGTGGTCAGCGGCGGGTCGAACAGCTCGGTTAAGGGGATGTCGTCAAACCCAACAACCGAAACCCGTTCGGGCACGGCGATATTGTATTCCCGCAGCGCTTTCATTGCGCCGCAGAGGATACTATCGTTATCTGAAACAAAGGCGGTGCAGGTTACACCATACTGGAGAAGCTGATCTTTCATGGCCGTATAGGCGGCTTCAGCGGTCGGAGCGCTTTCAACCATCCCATCCTTGGGGAAAGGGAGCCCGGCAGCTTCCATTGCCTGCCGGTAGCCTTCGTATCGTTCAATAAAATTACGGATAGGAGGGGTGCCTTTCAGGTAACCTATTTTTTTGTGGCCGAGCCGGAGCAGGTGCTCAACCGCCCGCCTCATGGAAAAGGTGTTGCTGATCACCACACAGTCAAGCCCAATGTCCTCAAAATTTTCATCCAGTGCTACCAGCGGCAGCCCAAGGGAACGGAAAGGAACCGTCTGTTCGGGAGACATTTCAGTTGCCAGAAGGATAATCCCCTCGCAGTCGTTTTCTTTAAGCTGTTCAATTTGCTCTTTGATACCGGGGCCGTAGGTGAGGTAGGAGATCATCAGATTGATGCCGTCCTTTTTTGCCTGCTGGTCAATCCCTTCAATTAACTGAAGGAAAAAGGGGGTGTCGGTGATAATATCCTTGCCGTTTTTATAAAGCACCAGCCGAACGTTCCGCAGCTGCCGGGGCTGTTCTGCTGGGATCAATTCCTCCAGGCCCTGTTCCCGCAGTGCGGTGAATACCCTGGCGCGGGTTGCTTCGCTGATACCGGGCCGGTTGTGCAGGGCGAGCGAGACCGTGGAGGGAGAAATCCCAAGCTGAGCGGCAAGATCTTTCAGTTTAAAGGCGATAAAAAACACTCCTTTCTTTATATAATTTGATTAAAGAATTTAGTATTATTATAAAACGCTTTAAACGCCTTGTCAACACATCATACTTGACGTTTTAAAAAAGCCATATTATGATATAAATTGAAATGCGGTTTATTATTTTAAAATATTTAGTGCGTTTTTGAAAAAATTTAGTTAATATAAGGAGGAGCTCATGCAGGATAAAATTTTATCGGTTGACCAGAGTACGTCGGGTACGAAAGCGCTTCTGTTTGACCGGGAGGGAAATCTTTTGGGCCGAACAGACCTTCCCCACCGCCAGATCACGCCGCAGGGTGGCTGGGTGGAACACGATCCGGAGGAGATTTACCGGAATACGGTTGGCGTGGTAAGGTTGCTGTTAGAGCAAACAAAAACCCGGCCGGAGGAGATTGCGGCGCTTGGCATCAGCAACCAGCGGGAAACAGTCCTCGCCTGGGATAAAACTACCGGCAAGCCGGTTTACAACGCCGTGGTCTGGCAGTGCTCCCGCGCCGAAGCTCTCTGCCGGGAACTGCAAAGCGACCCGCGCGCCCGGCTTGTCCCCGAAAAAACCGGGCTGAACCTCTCTCCGTACTTTTCCGCGGCAAAACTCAGCTGGATTCTCCGCAATGCGCCGGGTGCAAAGGAAAAAATGGCTGTGGGAAATCTCTGCTGCGGCACGGTGGACAGCTGGCTTGTCTGGAAACTGACCGGTGGAAAAAGCTTCAAGACCGATTATTCCAACGCCTCCCGCACCGAGCTGTTCAACATCAACACTTTGAAGTGGGACGAAGACCTCTGCGATCTGTTCGGGGTTGACCCCGCATCCCTGCCGGAACCCTGTTTTTCAGACAGCCTGTTCGGTGAAACTGATTTTGACGGCCTCTTCCCCGTCCCCGTTCCGATTCGGGGCGTACTGGGGGATTCACACGGCGCACTTTTCGGTCAGGGATGTACCGTCCCCGGTACTGCTAAAACAACCTACGGCACCGGCTCATCCGTTATGATGAACACCGGCAGGGAGCGGGTTTCCGCCAAAGGCGGCCTCTGTGCCTCTATCGCCTGGGGGCGCGGCGGAAAGGTGCAGTATGTACTGGAGGGGAATATCAACTACACCGGCGCGGTCATTAAGTGGCTGGTGGACAAGGTGGGCCTTTTGCAGAAAAGCCGGGAGGCGGGTGAGATTGCCGCCTCCGTCCCTTCAACCGGCGGGGTCTACCTGGTTCCGGCTTTTACCGGGCTTGGCGCCCCCTATTGGGATTCGGACGCACGTGCAATCCTCTGCGGAATGAACGCCGCTACCGGCAAAGCGGAAATTGTACGGGCGGCGGAAGAGTGCATCGCCTACCAGGTGGCGGAGATCGTCAGCCTGATGCGGGAAGAATCCGGGGTGGAATTCGTTCGCCTGTGCGGCGACGGCGGCCCGACCCGCGATCATTTCCTGATGCAGTTTCAGGCTGATATGAACGGCTTCCCCCTTGAAGTCTCTAAAATAGAAGAGGCATCCGGCGCGGGAGCCGCCTATATGGCGGGAATCTCCGCCGGACTGTACAATGAAACCGTCCTCCAGCAGGGAGGCCGGACGGTCTATTCCCCTCAAATGCCAGAGATAGAACGGGCCGCCCTCTGCGCCGGTTGGGAAAACGCAGTCAAAAAAGCGCGCGGGCTGGGATAAAATACCGATTGTATAATAAAACGTATTTGTCTTAATCAGTATATTCCCTCCGCCAAA
>CACXEO010000067.1 GCA_902766785.1 Oscillospiraceae bacterium
CTTCTTCCTCAAGCTATTCGATGCCAGCCGGAGGGACTATGACCGCAACCCCAAATCCCACAGGTTTTGTGATTGAGCCTTAATTTTCTCAGTTTTTCCAGCAGGTTTGTTCCGGGACGAGCGCGCATGTCGGTAAAATAGACTTTGGATTTGTTCATTGTTTCATTCTCACTTTCTTTATTTGTATTACTAAGCAACAAGTTCCCTAGTAACCCGACCACAATTTGGATTGCATAAACAAACGGGATTCTTGTTGACGAAGACAAAATTATGCCGACCGCCAAACGGCCAGCCTGTATACGGCATATACATACTTTTGCAGGCTTGCGAAAACAGCAGTATTCCAGGCATACATTACAAACTGCTCCTGCCCCGGAAGGCTGAATATTCAGAAGATGATATTTTCCTTGCTCAAGCAAATAGAAATACCGATTGCTGAGAGCAACCGGTATCCATTTAGTTGTAAAAAGCATTACAGAGCGGGCTGTTTTCCTGCTGCATTTCAATGAGTTCAAGCCTAGGCTGCAAACTTATCTGTTTAGCTGGTTCCTAGCTGTAACAGAACTTTGAAAACTAATTTTCCGCTTCTATAACACCGCGCAAATAGAACCCAACCTATATGCTAAAACACAGAAAACGAAAAAAGTCGACTGCTTTCCCAGCAATCAACTTCTTTCAATAATGGTTGGGGTGGAAGGATTTGAACCCTCGGAATGACGGGGCCAGAACCCGCTGCCTTACCACTTGGCTACACCCCAATATGCACAAAAAAAGAAACACACCGCTGTATGTTTCTGTTCCATATCATGTGGAACGAGTATTATTATATCTAGAAACAAACAAAAAGTCAAGCTGTTTTATAAAAAATTCCATATTTTTTTCTTTAACCGTCTTTAAAAAGGCGGTTAAAGAAAAAAACTATTTTTGCCTTGAAGAAAAAAACTGTTCTACATCCTGCGAAAAGCGGGAAACATCTTTCAAATCCGGCTCTTTTTCACCGTAACGCACCTGTTCGTATAGAGCACCGTTTTCTGTAAAAAGCCCGAAATACGGCTTGAGCCGTACCTTTTTTTCCGCTTCCCGCACCGTATCGGCTGGTGTAATCCCGGGTTCCCGAATTTCAATATCATTACGCAGCAAACTATAACCAGTACGGATTTTTTGAACCGGGTCAGTGAGTTTCCGCCATTCTTTTAAGCGCTTTTTTAAAGACTGCTTGCGGCCACGCTTCGCTTTTCCGGTTTTCATGGTCTGGAGCAAATCTTCCTCATGATCCGTATAATACTCCTGGGATTCGCTTGCCATATTCTCCCTCATTTTAGGGGAAACCCAGCGACAAAGAGCTTGAATCGCCTTTTTCGGCAAAGAAATAATCCTTTTCAGCAGCCGGCGCCCCGGCGGAGATAACAGGAAAACTACAAGTCCCAAAAGAAGAACGAGCAGGATTAAATCCCAGAACGGATTACCCGCCGCCTGGAAAACTGATTCGCCAGGGTTGATTTCAGGTGTTCCATCCTCTCCCCCAGATATGGAAGGACCCATCGTCAGCAGCTTTATCAGGTAGGATATACCCATGAGAAAAATATACAAAAGCGTCTTCCCAGCCCATGCCAGAAAACCGAGAATTTGGTCGCGAAAGAAAAAACCAACCACCAACAGCGCCATGACAGCGCCGACCAAAAACATATTATAGAGCCGTATTTTCTGCGGCAAAGAAGCTTTGCTATGCTTCATCGACTCCATAGTACGGTCCAGGTTCGACTGATTGAGTAAAAACCCCATGCTGACCGTGTAAACTGCAAAAGCAAGGACCAACGGTTCCATTCCGATCCCAAAAGAAAGGGTTACAGTTTCAGCCGGGAAATATGTTAACTGGTAAACCAACTGGATTAAGAACACCGCTATGAAACCAGCCAGATAAATTCCGCCTGTTACAACATATTCAACCATAGAAACGAGCCCAGTGTAGTTTTTTTCAGCGGAACGAAACAAATGAATCCAACAAAAATACAATACCAGACCAGCCATCAAGCCGGTGAGCCATCCGTATACCCAAACAGAAACACCTAAGCAAAGCGCGGCGCTCAGCAAATAGGCGAGCAGCGTCAGAAACGTTATAGCGTCAAACCTGGTCTGTTTTGCCTGCTGGAGAACCTCGCGGTCCAGCTCGACCACTTTTCGGGGATGCTTTTTTTCATACAGCGCTAAAAGCCGGTAAAAAAGCAAAGCAAAAAGGACGACAAACACGCATAAAGCCAACGCTGTACCAAAATCACTCCAGCTGTAAATGTGCTCACTTCCAAACCAACCGCCTATGTCACTCCCCAGCAAAAAGCAGACCATCATGGGCGGAAAAAACACAAACGTTTTTAAAGCCAAAGCCCAGCAGCGAAAGGCCAACTGTTTTTTATGCGATATTTCCGGCATCTGGAAGCACCTCCCGTCTCAGAAGATATACATTACAATCCTCCGGAATTTCCCGGCTGGTGGCGCGGAGCAGCAACACCCTGACCGTTCTTCCCTTCTCCTTTTGTTGCCGGCAGAAAGCAAAAATTCCTTCATTGAGATAAGTTGTGACAATAATAAGATCGGTTACTTCAGGCTGTACCGGGATTTCTTCCAGAAACCGTGAAAAGCTTTCCCCGCCCGCGTCCGGAATCCGGGCCATAAGGCGGTAAAGCTCAAGAATAAACTCCCGGCCAAAAGCTGCATTTTTTTTCACATATTCGCCGTCCAATTTCCAGTTGACAGCAAATGAAATGGGAATGCTGTCATCCAAAGCCGCTCCAAAAACGGAAGCCGCCGCGCGGATACAGTTTTCGACCCCATCGGGATCAACACGTTCCTTTTCCCGCTCATACTCATTCGACTGGATGTTCAGCAATACCATAACGCATTGCCTTGTCGTATACTCCTGGTTCCGGATCATAATACGCCCCATTTTCGCCGTGGCGTTCCAGTGGATACTTTTCATTGGATCGGAGGGCAGGTATTCCCGTACACCGGAAACCAGAAACGGGTCCTGTACCAGCTGAAAACGCACAAGGTATTCCCCCAATAAATACCGGGACTGTAGGGTAAATTCATTAAGCGGTAGCGGCTTTGGAAAAACTGTTATGGACGCACCAGCAGGCGCAGGGCGGGAAACAGTTCGACTCCCGAGGAGGTCGGTAGAGACCAGCATAACGTTTTCAATAGAAAAAACGCCGCGGCGGATACAGGCAACATTCCAGCGCCGGGTAACTTTTTTGTGCCCTTTGACCAGAAAAAAGCTGGGGACGAACCGGGTATGATAGGTGACGGACGACTGTGCCCCGGCAAAATTCAGCCATTTTGACGTCGTTATTTCAGATTTAAACCAGGGTAGCGGAAGCCACTTCTGATTTTCCACTGTCTCTGTCAGAAAAACTTCCGTTCCTTCAAAGACTTCATCCGCGCTGAATTCGCAGTGATAACGAAGGCCTTTAAAGCTCAGCTTTTTATAAACAATCGACTGCACCGCTATAAGCACCAGCATAACCAAAAACAAAACCAGTATTTCCATAAGCTTCCCTCTCCGGACGTTCCCTATTCGAGCGGCACCGGCACAGAAGCAAGAATCTCTTCTACAAGTCCAGCGGCCGTGCCTGAATCACGCAGAGGTATTCCGCCCTTGCAGAGAATCCTGTGCCCAATAACAGCAGGCGCCATCGCCTTTACATCATCAGGCGTTACATAATCCCGGCCTTCAAAGGCGGCCCTCACCTGGGAGGCGCGCATCAACGCAAGGCTTCCGCGGGGGCTGACTCCCAGCCGAACGTTCGGGTGGCTCCGGCTCGCCTCAGAAATACTTACAATATACCGCCGAACATCACCGGAAAGAATAACGCTGCGCACCGCTTCCCGCGCCTCAATCACTTCCTGTTTTGTAGCAACAGCTGATATTCCACTCAACGGGCTTTCCCGCTCAAAACGGTCCAGCATTTCAACCTCGGCGTCCCTTTCCGGGTACCCGACTGAGAGCTTCATCAGGAAGCGGTCCATCTGCGCTTCCGGAAGCGGATAGGTACCCTGGGTCTCAATTGGGTTCTGGGTTGCAATTACAAAAAAAGGCTGCTCCAGGCGGTAGGTTGAGACGTCAATGGTAATTTGCCCCTCTTCCATACACTCCAACAAGCTCGACTGGGTTCTTGGGGTGGCGCGGTTGATTTCATCCGCCAAAAGAATATTCGTAAAAACAGGTCCCGGACGAAACACAAAATCCCCCTGCTTCTGGTTATAATAATTAATCCCTGTCAGGTCGGACGGCAAAAGGTCCGGCGTAAACTGAACCCGGGTACAGGTACAGTCAACCGACGCGGCCAGCGCCTTGGCCAGAGTAGTCTTCCCCGTGCCCGGCATATCTTCCAGCAAAACATGGCCGCAAGCAAACAACGCGGTTAAAACTTTGTCAACCACATTTTCTTTTCCCACGATCACTTTTGAAATATTCGTACGAAGCCGCCCAGCGATTTCTTGTACACTTTTTATTTCCACAAAAGGCCCCCCTTTTTTTAACTAAACCCATTATATCATAATACTTCCAGAACTTTCCGTCAATTAAGACAAACACAAGTCAGAATTCACTCAAAAATGAACCAATACCCTAAACAGGCCATTTGAACAGCATAAAAATCCCCGGACCAATTTGGTTCGGGGATTTTTAAATATTTTGATACAATAAAAACGGCTCAACGGATATAAAACGCCTTGTCGTTCAAAAAATCAGACAAAACCCAGGGTAAGTATTTTTCCTCCAACTGCCCGTCATTGCAGCGCTTTATCAAACAAAGCATCTTTTCCTTATCGCAAGTAATATTTTCAATTCGGCGGTTACCAAATGTTATCCCGTATACGTGATATATATTCCCATTCAATTCAATCATCTTTTCGTTTATTCGATAAGGGTCTCCCATTATTTTTTCACCTTCAACTGCCGTATCCTCAACAAATATAATTATAATCCTTACGCCCAGCGCCTTTGAAAGCCGATTTAAAATGTCAAGCGTTGGGTTGGCTTTTGCCTTTTCAATATTTCTCAGATGTGTTAGACTGACCTCGGCCTTAGCGGCCAATTCAAGTTGAGTATAGTTTCGCTTATAACGAAATTTTTGACTGAATTTGCTAAGAATAACGGCTCAATCACAAAACCTGTGGGATTTGGGGTTGCGGTCATAGTCCCTCCGGCTGGCATCGAATAGCTTGAGGAAGAAGTATTC
>CACXEO010000068.1 GCA_902766785.1 Oscillospiraceae bacterium
CCTATCCTAATCGAAGGCTCTTCTTTATTCAATTCATTTGCTTGATGCCTCTACCGGCATCCCACAGGAAAAGTGATTGAGCCAGAAGATTTAGCATATATTATGGTTGACTATCCGGATGAAAAGTGGAACTGCCCCCTCTATTTAGCAAAGGATGAGACACAGGAAGCGATTAAGGTTTTGCAGAGCCTTCGGATGACCAGTCAGGTCGAATGGGCTTCTATTAGTCCCCGATGCCGCATTGTGCTGGGATATACAGACGGACAGCCGGTTGAAATACAGGGGGATGCTGAATCGTCCAAAGTTGGGAACAGCTATTACCTTTGGCCGTGGGCCTCTTGGGAAAAATTTGACAGTCTGTCCCAAAAACTGTATATTCCTTATACAAAAGAGATTGAGGAAAAGTACGGATTTGATGAGGGTTCACTTGCCGAAGTTGACCAATGAGCCGTTTTTCCCATCCTGCCTGTATACGATTGAAACAGCCCCGTCTGACTGGCGGGGCTGTGTTTTTTTATTACAAAAGAGAAAAACAGCGTTTTTCCACCCGTGTAACAAACAATACACGCTGAATATCTGCGCCACTTTCGACGCATTTGAATACTATTTTTTATAACCGCGCCGTGCAAATCGAAATTTTACAGTGCAGCGGGCACAGGAAAACCGCAAATTGCGCTGTTCGGCGCTTTGAAAAATAATATTTAAACACTTTTCAGTTGCTTCCTTCATGTAGGCTCAACCTTATGCGGCAGCTGTTTTTTGTAACCAAGGCGCTTTCGATACACAGCGCGCTTCATTCTTCCAGCAGGCTGCGGCTGGTTACGTTGTGTACATGGACGTGGGCGCCCTTTGGGATATCAGCAGTCGCCACGCCGATCTCCTCGCCGTATTTTACAACTGAATCGCCCCTGCTGAGGTCCCGCAGGGCAAATTTATGGTAAACGGTCACGTCGGTCGCTGCAGTCAGGCGGAGCGGGGGCTCCGTCTGAACCAGAATTTCATCCCCTTTTCTAACCGGCTCTACCGCGACGGCTACGTTGTCTTTGGGGTTTACAAGAATTGCTTTTGGCATAGTACCTTCCCTTTCCTCACAATCAGCCGGAGCCTGCCTTACCACAGGTTTCCCTCTGTGTTAAACGCCCATTCGTACGGCTGCGAAAGCTGCTCCAAATCGGGATTGCTCAGCACTTCCGGCAGCAGCGCCTCCGAAACCTCAATTTCCTCAATCTGCGCCGTATTCTTAATCCGGATGATCCGCGGTCCCGCGGAGGTGATTCCGTGGCAGGTCTTAACCGCCAGCTGGAGCGCTTCCCGGTCGTTATCCATCACCATTGGGATTTTCATCAGGTTGAGGAACGTGTTGGTGATTGCCGTAGGATAGGTCATTTCCATCTTCATTTTGCTGTAAAGCCGCCGGGTGGTCACATCCGCAAGGCCGCATCCATGGGCGTTCCCGTGGGTTTCGTCGGTGAGGTCGAGAACAACCACCCGTTCGGCGTTAATACCGCCCGAGGCGTACTCGGTGCAGAACCGCCCGGTGACGTTCGGGTCCATCCCGTCGCCGCTGATGTTTTTGCCAATCTGGTCGACGACCAGCACATCGCAGGAATGAAACAAAAGCCGGGCGATGGTCCGGTAACTGAGCTCCTTAAGCTTTGGCTCCTCCGTGAGGATTTCCGCTGGAGTGAGCGCCCGGATGGTGCAGGGGTTGTCATAGGCGTTCTCCACCACCGCGATCCCTCCCAGGATGTTTTTATTTTGGAGCATGACCTTTCCGTACATCGGGACCGCGTCTTTCATCCTGGACGGATGCTTGCCGTGGATGGCCTCCGCCCCCGCCTGCTTGCCAAGGCCGATCGCCATCATCTTCATCAGGCCGCTCTCATAGACGCCCCGGTAGGAGGTATGGGGTTTCACACGGTTGAACAGAAAGATTCCGTCCGCTTCGGCGGCGTTTTTATCCATCATCACCGGGTCGCCCTCTTCGGTCTTCCCGATTTCAACAACCTCCATGGAGGATTTCACCGGACAGCCCATTGCCGTTTCGATGATGCCGTAGTCAGTGAGAATCTGGAGCTGGCCCTCGGCGGTCGAGCCGCCGTGGCTCCCCATCGCGGCGGTGATAAACGGTTCGGCCCCCCGTTCCCTGATGAAGTCGACAATGGCCTTCGCCATCACGGCGCCACCGCCGATTCCGCGGCTGCCGCAGGTGACGGCGATCCTCATGCCGGGCTCAATGCGGGAGGCGATTTCCTCTCTGGAAAGCTCTTTTAAAACGGTTTCCCGAACTTTATCGGCGGGGATACAGGCAGCGTCGAATTTTTGGCGGACCTTTGCCATCCGTGGCAAGGGGGTGCCGCAGATTAAATTTGTAACGACTTTCATAGCGCTTAGCTCCTCCCGTCATACAAAATTGCAGAGCCGGACGACCGCCGTCTCCATAAAATTTAAAATTTCCGCTTTGGTCAGCTTACCCTGCGCCACCTCAAAGACCTCTTGCAGAAAAAGGTCTCCAAGTTCTTGCAGGGATCCCGGTTTGTAAATAATGGAGCTTGCGTCAACGTCGGTGTTATCCTCCATCGCCTTGTAGGTTTCCCGGTTTCCGGTGATTTTGATGACCGGCGCAATGGGATGCCCCGTCGGCGCGCCCCGCCCCGAAGTAAAGACCACAATCTGGGCGCCGCCCGCAATCATCCCCGCAATGGACGACATATCGTTCCCCGGGGTGTCCATGATGACAAGGCCCTTTTCATGCGGCTCTTCAGCGTACTCCAGCACCTCGTTAATGACGGAGTGCCCGCCCTTGTGGATGCATCCAAGCGATTTCTCCTCCAGTGTGGTGATCCCGCCGGCCTTGTTCCCCGGCGAGGGGTTCCCGTCCCGGATATCCTCCCCGATGTTTTTGATATGGTCTTCATACCGTTTGATAATTTCATAAATCCTGTTTTTTACCGTTTCATCCTTGGCACGGGCGGCAAGGATGTGTTCCGCCCCGATGAACTCGGTGGTCTCACTCAAAATCGGGGTGCCGCCCAAAGCTGCCAGCCGGTCTGACAGCTCACCGACAAGGATGTTGGCGGCAAGGCCCGAGGTCGGGTCGGAGCCGCCGCACTCGGTGCCGACGATCAGTTCGGAAACCGGGCAGGGCTCCCGCTGCAAAAGGCTTGCTTCCTGCACCAGCTTCATGGCGGCCCTTGTCGCCTTTTCCACCGTCCGGATGGTGCCGCCCTCTTCCTGAATGATAAATTTTTCCAGCGGCTTATTGGTCCGCTCCCGAATTGCCGCCTCGACCAGGTCCATCTGACAGTTTTCACACCCCAACGAGACAATGACCGTACCGTAGACGTTCGGGTTGGCGGCATAACCCGCCATGACGTCCATGATGTACTGCTGGTCTTTGTGAACCTGTGAGCAACCGAGCTGATTGTTGAAGGTTACGGCATTCTTTACCTGTGCGGCGACCATACGGGCCACATCGGACGCGCACATGCTTGCGGGCAGAATCAATACGTGGTTCCTGACTCCCACCCGCCCGTCCGGGCGCTTGTATCCAAGGAACGTTTCCATTCTGTTCTCCTTTACAATTGCTTTAAAAGTTTCATATATTTGCCGTTTCGATCCTCACCCACAGACAGGATTGTGGAAAACCCAAGCTTGTGGTAGAGCTTCAAAGCGGCGTAATTGCTTAAATCCACGCCAAGTGAAAGTTCTGAAAATCCAAGGCCTTTCGCAGCCTCAAAAATGTAAGTGCACAAAGCAGAGCCGATTCCCCGGCGGCGGCAGGATTTTTTCACAATCAGGCGTGAAAGATACGCCCGCTTTCCCGGCACAGTATAATCAGGGTCATCCCGCTCGAACATAAGGCTGATTTCACCAAGATATTCCTCCCCGGTGCGGTAGACAAAGGTTAGCCGCTCCCCCTGTTCCAGCTGGCTGCGGAATAGCCACAGGTATTCGGAGCCCTTTGGCGTTCCCCAAATATTTTGGCATTTTCCAGTGTCTTCCGGCATGAGCCGTATAATTTCGCCCTGTTCCATACAAGCCGCCATACGGTACGTTTGCTGCACAAAAGGCCATAGGGAAATGACCGTTTACACCCGGTACCGTTCCTTTCCTTCTGTTGTGCCGCGCTGGCTTTGGTGTCACTGCCGGCCCGGCGAAGAGTCCTCTTGCTTTTCAATTATAAATCCAAACCGCCAAAAGTCAACGGCCTGTGTCCAGACCGGCCGGGCGCGGTTGATACAGTTTCCTTATATTTTCCGTTGTCAGCCCGCAAGGCGCAGGTCAGATTCTTTTTAATCCCCAGCCGCCTCGCAAAGGCTTACACCAAAACAGACACGGTTCGTAAGGCAAAAACGTGTGGGAAGAAACCGCGTACGGATTGCGATTGTTTGCCGGGGCCCCTAGCGGCCCCTTTAAATATGGGCTTAAGATGAATTTCAAGCAATGTGCCGCACAGGTCAACAGCGGAATAGCTTTAGAGCTGCCCGCATTGCGAATTGTCCTGCTGGAGCTCCCTGCCACCGGGCACCCCCAGCTGCAAAAAAGCTCCGAACGTTTTTGTGTTCGGAGCTTTTCGCTGTGAAAAACTTTACAGCTCGGATAAAAACCGGCCGAGCTCTTCCGGCGGCACCAGAATCCCGCCCCGTGAGCCGATTGTTTTCTCCCCGCAGGCGTAGCTCGGAACCGCTTCCCAACCCTTCCCGCCCCAGGCGCGGCGGTTTGCCTCTACAGCCTCTGCGGCGTACCGCCCGTCGCAGAGGGCTTTTTTAAACGCGGTTGTATCGGCGCCGCATTCCCCTGCAATAGAGGCAAGAACCTCCACGTCGTCAATCCGCAGGCCCTTCTCAAAATGGGCTTCGTAAACAAGGTCGTTGTAAATGTCAACGTCGCCGCCGCTGTCCCGCAGGAAAAACATTCCCATGTTGGCGACGTCGCTGTAAATTTTTGAAACCTCCGGACGGGGGTGCGCCTCGCAGGGCATCCAGACAATTTCCACATCCGGGTGAGCCGGCATCAGTTCCTTTAAGTTTTTATGCCCCCTGTAGCAGTAAGGGCAGAGGTAGTCAAAATACACTTCAACGCGTTTCATTAAAAAGCCCTCCTTTTTAAACTCAGTATAGCACGGCTTGTACAGGGAGGCAATGGGAACCGTGTCAACCAGCGCACTTCGGCAACTAATCTTTTGCCGCCTGCGTCTCTGCGGCTTGAACCATTTCGAGAAAGTAGTGAAGCGGCTGGCCTGTGTAATTCTGGCATTCCATGTCCGTTTCATAGCGATCCTGAGATGCTTCCACCGGACAGCCAAAAGGGCAGACCAATTTGTTGTCTTCGGTTACAAGGAAAGTCCAGAAGGTGTATATTTTACGTTCGGTATTTTTCCCGGATAAATAGCAGATGTATTTTTTGCCAATTAAAGCAGATGGATCCTCGTTTTTTTGATAGGAGTACTGATGGAGCACTTTCCCTTTCAATTGGCCGTTTCCGCCGTAAGTCTCCTTGACCAGCAGGTCAAAATCAAATCGATAAAGCTTTTTGATACCATCCAATGGCTTGTCATCGCTCCTTTTTACTGAAACGATCTCGAAAAGGCAGAGCGGCACATTGTGTTCCTTGGCCAAAGGCGCATAGAACGACAGCGGGTGATAGTAAGAATCTTCCGGGTAATTTTCCAGCCAGTTTAAGTCATCGGCGTACTGTTCGCAGAGCCTGTGCGTTTCTTCGGGGGACAACTCCTGTGTTTCAGGCGTACAGGAGCATAGAATGAAGAAAAGGCAAACGGCGCCGGCGGCTAAACGAAAAAGAGGTTTTCTGTTCAAATCGATCATCTCCCTGCCGTTGAATCAGGCCTCAATTGCCTCAAATTCACTGACGCACTCCGGCAGCTCCATGCCGCTGAATTTTTGCGTCCATGACTCTTCCCCTGCGGGATATACTTTATCGTCTTCAGCAACAAAGAAATAGCTTGAAACAAAAGTCACTGGAGTATATGTACCATCGGTATATTTTTTTAATGTTAAAATAAAACGATTACCTATTTGAAAATCTGGTGAACTTTCTAGCCCGAAAGCTACAATAGACATCGTAAAAGTATCTCCAGCGTTACCCTTTATATACTCATTAGCTTTCATTTTAACTTTAAGAACACTATATGGTGAAGATACGATCCCAAGTTTCTCATAAATCTCCGCCTCATATGTACCGGATGCCGGAACAAATTGACGAGTTTCTAAAGGATATACTGCGAGTACAGAAGCGTCCACGACAAGCTCAGACATTTCCAACTGTTCTTCCATTGACGATTCACGTGTCATACACATTGCAGGTGATTTTAATACTGGAAAATCTGATCTTTTCGAACCAGAGTCTTCGCTTGAATTTAACAAATAATAAAATGATGTTGATAATACCGCTAAGAATATGCCTATTAATACAACTAACATATACTTTTTATATATTTTCATTCCTTACCCTCCTTCTACGGATACATGCGTTTAAATTCATTTATATCGTATTGAGTTAAAGTAGTTGATGTGTAATTATATGTGGCATCGGTCAACGAGGCCATACCATAAGCATGACCCATTCCAAAAACATGTAACATTTCGTGCATTGCAATTCGGTTATGCCATTGACCGCCTATTGACGCGTCTTGACTCGGATTGTACCAAATCATTGCATAATTTATGCTTATAGTGCTGCTGCTATTGGCAGGTAAATCTCCATAACCGTAGTAAAATGTTCCTAAATTTGAACGTGGGATAGTAGTTGCAATTGCAGTTCCATCAGTGACTAAACTGTTCCAAGATGATGAAGCAGGGCTCATGACTTCAACTTTTTGACCGGTAGAAGCATTTCTTACTACTATATTGGATGGGCTTTGACTGTTTAAAAGGGCGATAGCGTTAAATACGCCATTACGAGCTTTGTGATTAGTTGGAAGAGAGTTATTAACTGGCAAAGTATATTTTGAATTCTCTTTGTAAATCCAACGCAGTTTAATATTGCTTCTATTGGAATATCCCATTTCATTATGACAAAACTCTACTGCTCCAAATGATATTGGGAATGAAAAAACAAACAAAAGCAATACTAGTAAACTGATAACACGTTTCACTTTCATAAAAATACTTCCTTTATACATTAGTTTTTCTGTTTTAAATATCATAGTACATTGGAATCTTCTCCTAAAATTCATTAATAAATATATCTTTTTATATATAAATTTTATTATTTTATTCAAACAATGTCAATAATTATATAAATTTAGTAAAATAAATAGACAATAGGAATGTCTTTCTTATAACAAAAGAGACGGAACCAACCGCCCCGTCTCTTCTGCTATTTTGATGTTGTTTATTCTCCGAAAATTCTTGCGGCGGCGGCCATATTCTCGATGACCGGTACGCCGAAAGGACAGCGCTTTTCACAGCTTCCGCAGGCAATGCATTCCCCGCCGCCGTGGGCGAGCCCCGCGTAATGGGAGCGGATGGACGGCGGGACGTTCGCCTCGTCCAGCCGGGCAATGTCAAGGTATTTATTGACCGCCGCAATATCGATTTCCACCGGGCAGGGCTGGCAGTGGCTGCAATAAACGCAGTTGCCCCGGAAATCGTTCCGCAGGGTACCCAAAATGGGGGCGTAGTCCCGCTCTTCCTCGCTCGTTTCCAGGTAGCGGACCGCCTCGCGCACCTCCGCGCCGCTTTTACAGCCGAGCATAACGGCGGCGACCGCCGGGCGGCTCAGGGCGTAGTGGATGCACTGGGGCACCGTCATCGGCTTTCCGAACGGGGTGTGCTCGGGGGAAATCAGCTTGCCTGCTCCCAGCGTTTTCATGACGGTGATACCAATCCCTCTCTGCTCGCAGAGCTTATAAAGGGCGGCACGTGTGGGGTCCATCCCCTTAAAGGCGGCCGGGTCAGGGGAATCGTTGAGGACATGCACGTCGGCCGGATAAAGGTCGAATGCAGGGTTGATGCTGAAGAGCATCATTTCAGGCAGTCCGGTCTCAATTGCCCGCATCGCCATTTTGGGAGCGTGGGAACTGAACCCGATGTGCCGGATATCCCCGTTCTCCTTCAATTTCAGCACATAATCGGCAAAGCCGGTTTCAAAGACGCCTTTGTAGTCGTCCTCGGAGTCGATGAAGAACATCATGCCGAAATCAATGTAGCCGAAAATGCCGAGGAGCTCCTCAAAATATTTTTTCACGGTCGGCAGGTCGCGGCTGATGTCGTACTGCTGGTTGACGTTGGTTGAGCCGATATGCCCCTGGATCATCACCTGGTCGCGGCGGCTCCCCAGCGCCTTCGCAATATTTTCGCGGACCTCCCGCCCGGGCATAAAGACGTCCAACAGGTTGACCCCGCTGTCAAGCGCCGCGGAAATCGTCTCTTCCACCTGCTTATAAGGCGCGCCGTCCAGGTGTTCACAGCCAAGCCCAATGATGCCGGCCTGGCAGCCTGTTTTCCCAATTTCCCTGTATTCCATAAATTCAGTCGTCCTTTCCGGTATGTAGTTTATGTTTTTTCAGTATCCCGCTTCAAATAAAAAACGGGCCTGTCTTCAAATGCTCTTGCTAAAGGTCTTTGATCTCTTCTTTTTTCAGCCCGTAATAGTTGGTGTTGCCACAGTTGTTCCCTATCCCGCCCTTGGGCGAAACCAGATAGCCCGCGGTCAGGCCCACAAAAAAGCTGAGAAGCGCCAATAAAATCCCCGTTGACTTTCTCATCAGTCATCCTCCTTCAAACGCGCTGCCACATAATTTGTGCGGAGAAACCTGTTCGGTTACGGCAGTTCATTGCCGGCCGCCTTGTAAATGTCATACCACTCTTTCCGGGTCAGGACAATATCCCCGCCTTTTGCAATATCCCTGATCCGGTCGGGGCTCGCTGTTCCGCACAATGGCATAATACCGGCGGGATGGCGCAGGATCCACGCGGTCGCAATGGCGGTATTCGGCACATGATAGGATGCGGCAATTTCGTTTATCACACGGTTGAGCTCAGGGAACTTCGGATTGTCCAGGTATACCCCCTCAAACCAGCCGTACTGGAAGGGGGACCACGCCTGGATGGTAATTCCCCGCAGCCGGGCGTATTCGAGCATGCTGTCGTCCCGGCCTATGGAAGCGTCATCTTCCATATTCATATGAATGCCCGAATCGATCATTCCGGTGTGCATCAGGCTGAACTGGAGCTGATTCGCAATCAGTTTGCGGGGGACTGCCTGCTGCAAAAGCTCCATGAAAAGGGGCTTGAAGTTGGAAACGCCGAAATAGCGGACCTTTCCCTCCCGATGCAGGATTTCAAAAGCCTCCGCCACCTCTTCCGGCTCCAGCAGGGTGTCCGGGCGATGGAGGAGAAGGGAGTCGAGATGGTCGGTTCCCAATCGCTGGAGAGAGGTGTTGACCGCCTCCAGAATATGTTCTTTTGAAAGGTCGTAGTGCCCTTCATGGACGCTGCATTTAGACTGGATCAGCATCTTGCCGCGCAGGCCCGGGTTTGCGGCCAGCACTTCTCCAAAGCGCTCTTCCGAAGCGCCGCCCATATAGATGTCCGCCAGGTCAAAGTAGTTAATCCCTTCTTCCAGGCAGGTACAGATCAGCTTTTCCCCCTGCTCGCGGGTATTTTTACCAAACCGCCCGCAGCCCAGGGCAACTTGTGAAGCGGGCAGCAGCCCGCCGACTTTAATCTGTTTCATAGCGCAGGTTCCTTTCTGTGTTTCATATCAGCTATTTTCCTGTGGCGTTATGGTTTTATTATAGCTCCCTTTTAACTGGGCCGCAAGCCGTCAGCCCTCCTGTTTGCAAAAGCTTTTGACCCGCTTACCGGCTTCCTTTCCGGTCAGGTGCTCAATCCGGATTTCTACAATGGTAACCCGGCCCCATTCCGTTTCAATTTCCCTGACCCCTTCTTCGCGGTAGGCCGGGCCGTATTTCTCCACAAGGGCAAGAAGCGCCCCGCGCTTCACAGCGTCTTCCTCCACAATCCGCGCCTGCCCAAAAGCGATGGCGCTCCGGTAATCGGTAGAAAAAATTTTGGGGATTACAGTGTCCTTTTCCACCACGCAGAACGAAACCTTTGAGTTTTTACTAAGTGCGTCTGTTTTATGCCCGTCCCGCGCACAGTGAAAGTAGATATAATCCCCAACCAGCGCGTAGTTGAGCGGGACCGCATAAGGGTAACCCTTGTCACCCAGTACGGCCAGTACGCCGGTTTTCCCGTTTTTCAAAATTTTTAGCGCCTCTTCCCGGGGCAGCTGCTGCCCCGTCCTTCTCATCTTCCGAAACATATGGCTCCTCCGTCCGTTTTTTCAAAGTATACCACCCCGCGGTTTCCTTGTCCATCCTGGCTGGGCGCCTTTCTTTCTCCACAGGTATAACTCAAAATCTTATGAGGCTTTTTGCCAGACACCACTTCTAAAAAGGCAATATACAGCCGGTTCAGATACCTCCGGGCGCAAGCTGCAGAGAGGGACAGGGCTTGCGTCTGTTATTTCAAAGGAAGAACGGTTTATTCAGTTCATATGTTTTTAAACAGACGACCGCCGGAAAAAACATATTCTGTTTAGCTTCATTGTTTTGCATGGTCCATTATCGTTATAAGACGGCTGTGTTTTTATAAGAAGGAAAGGAGTTTCCGGGTGAAAAAACGTAATTTTACACTCTGCTCCCTGCCTTAAAACAAAAAAAGAAAAGGCCCCGTACGGGGCCTTTTGCTCCGGCAAGCGAGGGGGCGAACCGGAGCAGGGGGCAGTTACATAAATACCGTTTCATGTATATCTACCCTATCAATAATTATACTATGTATAACAAGAGATTGCAATCACTCTTTAACTATTTATACTGAAAATATAAATGGAAAAGCAGGGGTATTGTTATGTTAGAAGTTAAAAACGATTGGGGCAGGTGTGAAATTACCCTGAATGAATACCTGATTCAACATAAAATCAGCAAAAGCAAATTGTCAAGGGTAGCGGAAATTCAGTATTCACAGCTGCAGGCCTACTGCAAAAATGAAATTCAGCGCCCCGACCTCGGCGTGCTCGCCCGGATTTGCCGCGCGCTGGAATGTGATATTCCCGATCTGCTCCGTTATATCCCGCCCGAAGAAGAGTAGCCGGGCGGTTAATTTTTTCGCGCCTTATCACGGCCGCTTGGAAAAATATAAATTCAGTTGCTATGTACCGTTATAGAATACGGAGGCGGTTAATAATTCCGCCTCCGTATTTATTTTTGAAAAAAGGTGAAAATATTAACAAGATTGGCCTGTGGCCCTTGACAATTATAGACCAATGTTGTATATTTAATATACCCTATAGGGGTATAAGGTATCTCACGAACTGTTCCACACAGAATAAGGGGGAAGACTTATGGTAAACAAACATCAGTACAACGAGGCGGTACTCTCCCGCCTGTCCAGAATTGAGGGCCAAATCCGCGGGATTAAGGCGATGGTGCAGGCCGGCCGGGAATGCGAGGATATTTTTATGCAGATATCGGCCGTGGGCTCCGCTATTACCAATGTCTCCCTCCTCATCGTGGAGGATCACATTGAACACTGTGTACGCTCCGGAATTGAATCCGGGGATGTTCAGGAAACGCTAAATAGCCTGATTGATGTGTTTAAACAGTTCTCCAAATTAAAATAAGGAGGCAGCAACTATGAACAATCATGCGTCAAAGCATGAAAACAGCGAGCGCGATGCGTTCACCCATTCTTCCGCCGGCTCTAAGCCATCCGGATGCGGCGGAAACTGCGCTGGATGTGCAGGCTGCGGGGATTCCCTTTATCCTCCCTACAACCCTTTTGAACATATGGAGGAGATGGAAAAAAAGAAAAAACGCCCCCGTGAAAAAGGCTGCTGTGAAGCAGACCATGGCCATGATCACGGCGACGGCTGTGGATGCGGGCACGACCATGAGCACGGAAGCGAGGCCGGCTGGAAGCCGATGGCGGTCCGTCTGGTTCTGGCGCTGGCCCTGCTGCTCTGCGCCAAGCTGGTCCCCATGCCGCTCTGGCTCTCTCTTTCCCTCTATATTATATCTTACCTGGCCGCCGGTTACGACGTTCTATGGCGTGCCGTCCGGAACATTTTCAGGGGCAAGGTTTTTGATGAGAACTTCCTGATGGCGATTGCCACTGTCGGCGCATTTGGGATCGGTGACTACGCCGAAGGGATCGCCGTCCTGCTCTTTTACCAGTTCGGCGAAATGCTGCAGGACATTGCGGTCAGCCGTTCCCGCCGCTCTATCACCGCGCTGATGGACATCCGACCTGACTTTGCCCGCAAGCGGGTTGATGGAAACTTTGTCCCCTGCAAGCCGGAGGAGGCCGCAATCGGCGATATTATTTCCGTCAACCCCGGCGAGCGGATTCCGCTTGACGGCATTGTCATAAGCGGGCGCTCTTATCTTGACGCCTCGGCGCTGACCGGGGAATCGGTCCCGCAGGAGGTTTCAGCGGATGCCGAGGTATTCTCGGGTGCTATCAACCAGAACGAAACACTTGAAATTCGAGTCACGAAGGCGTTCCACGACTCCACCGTTTCAAAAATTTTGGAGCTTACCCAGAACGCGGCCTCGCGCAAGGCCAACACTGAAAAATTTATTACGAAATTCGCGCGGGTCTACACTCCCATCGTGGTCGGCTGCGCGGTGCTCACGGCCGTCATCCCGCCCCTTTTTCTTGGTTGGAATACGTTTGGAGACTGGCTCTACCGCGCCCTGATCTTTCTGGTCATCTCCTGCCCCTGCGCGCTGGTGGTCTCTATTCCGCTCGGCTTTTTCGGCGGGATCGGCGGGGCGTCCAAACGGGGAATCCTCGTCAAGGGGAGCAACTATTTGGAAGCGCTCTGCCGCACCGATACCGTTGTGCTGGATAAAACCGGCACCCTGACCAAAGGGGAATTTTCCGTCAAAGCCCTGTCCCCCGCAGCGGGCGTGACGGAAGCGGCGCTCCTTGAAACGGCGGCTCTGGCGGAGGCGCGCTCCTCCCACCCGATTGCAAAATCTATCCTCGCCCGGTACGGCGGAAAGGTCGACGGCTCCCTAATTGCGCAAAGCGCAGAAAACGCGGGCTACGGCACCACCGTTATCCTGGAGGACGGGAGCACCCTCCTTGCCGGGAGTCTCAAGCTGATGGAACAAAACAGCGTCCATGTCCAGAAACCGGATTCCCTTGCCGGGACCGTTGTCTATGTTGCAAAGAACGACCGTTACCTCGGCTGCCTTTCGATTGCCGATACCCTCAAGCCCACCTCAAAGGAGGCGGTCCGCCGCCTGAAAGAGGCCGGTGTCAAGAGGGTCGTCATGCTGACCGGGGACGCGCCGGCGGCTGCGGAATCAATTGCGGACGAGGCCGGGATCACCGAGTGGCGGGCAAACCTTCTCCCCCAGGATAAGGTCGCCGCCGTCGACGAGCTCCTCCAGGGAAGGGATGGGAAAGAAAAACTCGCTTTCGCCGGCGACGGGATTAACGACGCCCCGGTCATCGCCCGGGCGGATATTGGCGTGGCAATGGGCGGGATCGGCTCTGACGCGGCAATTGAGGCCGCCGATGTAGTACTGATGACCGACGACCTGGCAAAGCTTCCCCTTGCCATCCGGATTGCCCGGAAGACCCGGCGGATCGTCACCCAGAACATCGTCTTTGCACTGGGGATCAAAATCCTTGTCCTGATTCTCAGCCTGTTTGGCATTACTTCCATGTGGACCGCCATCTTCGCGGATGTGGGCGTAGCCTTTCTCGCAATCCTCAACGCCCTGCGTGCCATGCGGATCAAAGAGGATTAATTTAGAATAATAAAAAGCCCTGTTTAAAAGCAAACAGGGCTTTTTTAAAAATCATGACATCCTCCGGTACTAACGCCATATTTTTCATATACTTCTACAATTTGTTCAACTTTCATAAAATCGCTTGTATCATGATTTTGTAATATTTTCTGTATTTCTTCAATCATTAAAATTGGCTGGGTCTTAAAAACCTCAACGAAGCTTTCGTGCATATATTCCAAAACCAGACAGTTTTTTTCTAAGTATTTTTCAAAATCCATTTTTACTCACCCTTTATTGACATCTAGTAGATGTCATATTTTCTTAATTTTAACATACAATAAATTTTATAGCAAGAAAATAAGGGTGACAGGATGTATTTTTATGTATAAAAATCGTTCGGGTGACGGTGGTAATAATATCAGCGGACGGAAAATAAAAGAACTTCGTATCTCTTCGGTTCCAAGGTTGTCGCAACGGGCACTTGCGGAAAAGCTACAGTTGCTGGGACTTGATTTGGATAAAAATGCAATTCAAAAAATTGAGAATGGAAAAAGATTTGTAACGGATATAGAATTGAAAGTATTTGCAAAGTGTTTTGACGTGACGGCTGATTATTTGTTAGAACAATAAAACTAAAAAAGTAAAAGCCTCCATTTTATGGAGGCTTTTACTTTTTAAACCTGGATTTAGAAGAATTCTCGTCAATACAAGGATTTCCTATTCCGCAAAGGGCAGGCTTGCAAACATTTCTTCGAACCGCTTTTTGCCCCAGAGGCAGACCTCCCATAAATCAGCGACAGGCCTGTCGGAATGGGGCAGGTGGTGCATATACGGATAGGGTCCGTACTCAACGGTGACACGTAAAACCGGCTCCCCTTCTTTCGCAAGATTTTGCGCAATCCGTTTCCACCAGGCTTCATGGGCTTCCAGCGCTGCGGCGTATTCCGGCGCGGATGGATCCGGCACCTGCGGCCCTCCCGGAAAGCCTACCCGCGCGTGGATGAGCCTGGTACGGCGGCATAAATACTCCATTATGTCCGCCTGGTCCTCCAGCAGCGACTCACAGACGCAGCAGAAGTGGCTGAAATCTGCCGTCACGCGCAGCTCCGGATACCGCTCCAAAAGGGCTTTTGCCGTCCAGGGCGCGAAAGTAGGCCGGGAACGGTGCGTTTCATGGCAGACCGGGATGCCAATTTCCCGCTGGGTCTCGAGCACCGCGTCAAAAAGGGCGTTCCGGCTTTTTTCATTCAGCGTGTCCCTGCCGGTGTGGGAGTTGAGCAGTACGGCGCCCATCTCCTCCGCCTGCCGTGCTTTTTCAGCAAAATCGGAGGCAGCAGTTTCCCCCTGCACCTGGATCTGTGCAATGTACGAAAGCCCGGCGGCCCGTGCCTGCCGCGCCAATTCGCTGCGGGAACCCGCGTCCGCCGGCAGAGGGGCTTCCACTCCATGATAACCGGCAGCTTTTATCCGCGCAAACTGTTCTTCCAGGGTGGATTCCTCCATCCCCCAAGTTGCTTTGTATAATTCCAGTTTCATAATAATCCCTCAGGTTGTAGTATAATGTTGGAAATGAGCGCCTATTCTTCAATAAAAAGGACGCCAAGGGTATTCTGCCCACAGTGGGAAGTGATGGTAGAGCCTGCGACTGTCTCCACAATTTCGTCAAACGAATAAAGTTCTTTCACTTTATTCCGCACGCTTTCTACAATTTCCCTGCTGCAGCCGGTGTGGGTAATAAAGATCAAGTCCTTCTTCATTTTTTTGCCGGAAAGTTTATCAGCCGTATACAACGGCAGCACTTTGTCAATGGTTCCGCGGTACTTTTTGCCGACTTTCATCTCACCGTCCACCACTTCAATACAGGGTTTAAGCTTTAAGAGGTTCGCCCCCAAAGCCGCCACGCCGGAACAGCGGCCGCCTTTATACAGGTAGTCAAGCCTATCTACAATAAAGCTTGCGCAGATTTTGGGGATGATTTCCCTGACGTGCTTTACAATATCCTCGGCCGGAGCGCCGCGCTCTTTCATTACAGCTGCCTCCATAACCGCGTGGCCGTGGCCGGTGGAAAGGTTCTGGGAGTCTATTACCGTCACGTTCTCAAACTCCGCCGCGGCAATACAGGCGTTCTGGTAGGAGCTTGAAAATTTGGAACTGATGGTAAAATGAATCAGAATATCGTTGGGAGAAGTTTGGCGTTCCCTGAAAAAGTCGAGATAGTCTGCGACCGACGGCGCCGCTGTTTTGGGGAGCTGCCCGGTTTTGGTTACATAGTCAAAAATGGTCTGAGCCGTTATTTCAACGCCGTCCTTCATGGACTCGTCCCCTAAACTGATATAAAGCGGGATGATACCGATATCGTAGCGGGACAGCTGTTCCGGCGACAAGTCACAGGTGCTGTCTGCCGAAATGCGGATGGATCCTGACATGGAAAAACCTCCTTAAACGCTTTATTATTCAATATTTTACCTGTTTTCAAATGAGATTTCAATCGGTTTTGAAAACAAAGCTCATAAATTCCGCCGCTTTTGCAAATACTAACCCTGTGTTTGAAAAAACGGAGGGATGAAATATGAATATAGTGCTGGACGTTGGCGAAATTGTACTCCGCTCCGTCATCTCCATCGCAGTACTCTTTGTTCTGGCAAAACTGATGGGGAGCAAGCAGATTTCACAGCTCACCTTTTTTGATTATGTAGTTGGTATTTCAATCGGCTCAATCGCGGCGGAAATGGCGTCAAACGATGAAGTTCCTTTTCATTTTCCGCTGATCGCCATGGGGGCTTACGCCGTCATTGCCGTCATTATTTCAGTGGTAACCAATAAATCTATCAAGGCCAGGCGGTTTATGAACGGTACGCCCAGCATCGTCATCGACCGTGGAAGAATTCTTCGCGACAACCTCAAGCATGAGAAAATTGACCTCAATGAACTTCTCAGCCAGTGCCGGGGACAGGGTTATTTCAACCTTGCAGATATCGAATACGCCGTTTTAGAACCCAACGGCAAACTCAGCATCCTGCCAAAAAGTGATAAACGCCCCGTCACGCCCGAGGACATGAACCTGACCCCGCCCGAGGAAGGGCTTTGCGCCAACATTGTCGTCGACGGCCAGGTGATGGAAAAACACCTCAGTGCGGTTGGGAAAAACCGGGAATGGCTGGAGCGCCAAATGAAGGAACAAAAAATTAAGGATTTTTCAGACATTATTCTGGCCACATGTGATACAAACGGGAATTTCAGCGCATACCTGAAAAATAAAGCTGTGCCTAAAAACCTGTTTGACTAATCATTAAAGCAGAACGCCGCTGTCAAAATAATTGACAGCGGCGTTTTTTATGACGAAACCATATGGGATCTTAAGTAATCGCACCAGATGCTGTAATACGAGGCATGCGGGTGAACCCCGTCACGGCAATAGCTCGCCGGCATCATGCCGTTGCCATCGGCATACGCTGAATAGGTATCTACCAGCACAGCGCCCTTGCGCTGCGCAAGCTCGGCCAAGGCACGGTTCTTGGCCTGTACGTTTTCAACTGAAAAAATTGATGCATCCCATGTCATTTCAGGATTTGTCGGCAATATGGTTTGCAGAACAATAACGGCATTTGGCTGGCGGGTTCGGATTGTATCAATCAGCTTTTCGTAGTTTGCAATGTATGAACTGGTTCCGCTGCCCATTTCATTAATCCCCAACAGGATATAAATCTTTCCGTAATTTTTTGAGGAGAGCATAGAAAGCAGTGGGGTAACGTTGGCGGCTCCCGCTGCGGTTGCGCTGGTTTCGTAACAGTAATCGGCAGTCTTAATATCGCCGTAAAGGTAAAGGCCGTTGGTCAAAGAATCGCCGACAAATAAAACGTCGCTGAAATAACTGTCGTCCGTAGCGCTTCCATGTGAAGCGGTATTGGAAGAAGAGGTTTCACCGGACAAAGAACCCCCGTTCCCCTCGGACGATACAAACTGTGATGTGCCTGAAGAAGCCGGATCGGAGGACGAAACTGAAGATGACGGTGTGCTTTCAGAACCCCCTGTAGATTCTTCTTCACGGCTACAGGCTGAAAAAGAAAGGATTAACAAGGCTGCGGCCGTTAATGCCGCGGCTAACGTTATATGAAACTGTTTTTTTCTTATTTCTTTCATTGCTGCAAATAGTCCTTTTTAATACTTAAAATGAAAACAAACGAATAGATTACTGGCAAACTGAATCTTCAAAGCAAGGTACAGCTTTAGGAACAAAGACGCTACTCTTTCCGCAAAGGAGAAACATATTTCTCCATAAACATTTTCATAGCGCTTTCATAAACCGTTCCGCCTTCCTCATGCATCCGGCGCAGGAATTCGTGCTGGTTTACCTCCCCTTCAATCATCCGGCGCTGTTCAGTGTTCAGCTTGTTGTCGCCGATGACATAAACCGCAATATTCGAGCAGTGGTCGGCTACACGTTCCAGGTCGGCAATGGTTTCCAGGAAAATAATTCCCGTGTCCACCGAACACTTTCCTTTTTTAAGACGCTGGATATGCTTAGCTTTAAGCGCTTCTTCCATTACGTCGATGGTTTGCTCAAGCGGTTCAACCAGCAGGGCGGTTTTAACGTCCGTTTCCTCAACAATTGAAGTTGTCAGGGTGACAATTTCTTCAATGGCGGTAAACATCAGCTTCATTTCCGCCTCGCCTTTTTGTGAAAACTTAGCGCCCCGGTTGCGGGACATATCCGCGCGGTCCGCAATGTTGACCGCATAGTCGCCAATTCGCTCAATCTCCGAAATCAGGTGGAGCAGGTAGGTAATCTGCTTGCTTTCCGTATCGGTCATCTCCCGGTCGGTCAGCTTCTGCAGATAGTTGCCTAGCCGGTCCTCGATCCGGTCGATTGTTTCCTCGGTCTCCATTACCCGATCGAACACCTTCTGGTCAAATTTTGTAAAGAGTGACATGGCGTCAAACAGGTTCTGCTTGGCAAATCCAGCCATTTTTTTGAGCAGGGTTACACATTGGGCAAGCGCAAGCCCGGGAGAAACCAGCAGGCGTTCGTCAAGCAGGTTTGTCTCGTTCTCCGCTTCGGCTTCATCCTTCCCACCCCGGATGGTAAGCATTGCAAGCTTTTCCAGAACCCCGGCAAACGGGATGAATACAAGGGTGACTGAAACGTTAAAAATAGTGTGGAAGTTTGCAATTCCGCCTTTGTCAATGGCGTCGGCCCAGAACGGAAACCCAACAGTGTACTGGATAATATAAACCACCGCGAGAAAGAGTCCCGCGCCGATGATGTTGAAATAAAGGTGAACAAACGCCGTCCGCTTGGCATTTTTGCCGGTGCCGATGCTCGCGAGCAGGGAGGTAATACAGGTGCCGATATTCTGCCCCAGAATAATAGGAACGGCAGCTGAGTAGGTGATGGCCCCCGTTGCCGAAAGCGCCTGCAAAATACCAACCGAGGCTGAAGAGCTCTGGATAATGGCCGTAACAATTGCGCCGACAAGCACACCCAGTATGGGGTTTTGCAGGGTGGCAAAGACCTGCGCAAATTCCGGGACTGCCGCCAGAGGTTTCACCGCCGCTTCCATGGTGAACATTCCCGTAAAGAGAACGGAAAAACCCAGCATGATAGTACCAATATCCTTATACTTTGCCTTTTTGCCCGCCATCAGGAAGATGATACCGACCACCGCGATGATGGGCGCAAGAGTGGAGGGCTTGATCAGACTCATGAAGAAGTTTGCGTTTGCGTTACTCTCCAGGTCGCCCATCCTAAGAATCTGCGCCGTAATGGTTGTGCCAATATTTGCACCCATAATGACGCCGATACAGGAACGGAGCTTTAAGATGCCCGCGTTGACAAGCCCAACCACAATAACGGTGGTGGCGGAAGAGCTCTGAATGGCCGCTGTGACCAGCATGCCCAGCAAAACGCCTTTCCAAACGCTGTTCGTCAGCTTCTCCAGGGTTTTTTCCATCCGGCCGCCTGAGAGTTTTTCCAGGCTGTTTCCCAGGACGTTCATTCCAAACAAAAAGAGCGCCAGTCCGCCGCCGAGCGACACAATAAGGCTAAACCAATCCATACGTTTCCCCCATAAGTCAAGGGCTGCTTGAAAAATAAAACTTCCATCTTCAAACATGCCCCGGTTTTACAGAAAATATTTATTTTTTTTACATTTTTAATTATTATAACATGGACAGCGGTTTTCGCCTAGGCTTTTTTCTAATTTTACACAAATTTGACATTTGCCGCCGAATTTAGCCGAAAAAGAAAAAAAGCAGACCAATTGCACATCTACCGCGGTTGTGCTAGAATGGAGACCAGAAAGCTATGTAAAATGATTGACAAGAAAGGATGAATGACATGCCCGCATTTACCGCTGACCCTGAAAAACACCGTGACCCGCGCGAAATTCCTTTGAATACCGATTACATCCAAAAAAAGTGGCTTGACATTCCCTATATCAGCGGTGCGCATCATGAGCGCCAGGTACTGGATATTTACCATCCCAACGGGGAAACCGGCCCGTTCCCGGTCGCCTTCTGCATCTACGGCGGCGGTTTCCGCTCCGGCGACAAGACCTACGGCGAATTCAAGGCGGTTGTCAAGGCGCTGGACTATGGCTATGCCGTCGTTTCCATGAACTACCGCTACTCTCAGCAGGCACCCCACCCGGCGCAGATTCACGATGTTAAGGCGGCCATCCGGTTTGTCAAAGCCCATGCCGCAGAGTATGGCCTTCTCCCGGATAAAATTGCCCTTTGGGGAGGCTCAGCCGGAGCTTGTCTTGCAAGCCTTGCGGGGACAACTGGCGGCAGAGACATCCTCACCGACCGGAGCATGGGGAACCCCGAACAGACAGAAGAGGTCGCAGCCGTAGTCGACTGGTACGGCGGGATTGACTTCAGCAAAACGGATGAACAGTTTGCAAAGCCGGGCGCTTTCCCGCGGCGGGCGTCCTTTGCGGCCGACCCGCATGCCCTTCACCGCCAGCTTTTTGGCTGTACGGATGAAGAGCTCCCGGAGAAGTTCCGCGAATTCTGTGCCAGCAATTATATTACGGCGGACTGTCCGCCCTTCTTAATCCAACACGGGACCCGGGACGACCTCGTGCCGCTGGAGCAGGCGACTGATTTTGCCGCGGCGCTGAAAGCGGTCATCGGCCCGGAAAAGGTGGAGCTGGATATTTTAGAGGGAGCGGAACACGGTGGGGACGCCTTCGGCTCGGAGGAAAACCTGAAGCGCGTTTTCCGTTTCCTGGATCAATATTTAAAGTAGTTTTTATTTCGTCAACAGATTTTGATAACGGAGGAACCATTATGCCAAGAAAAAAGCAGACGTTTCAAACAATCAACGGGCCGGTTACGGCGTATGCCCCCATCAGCATTGATTTTCAGAATACCCTTCGCGTCCAGGTTGACCGTTCCTGGATTAAACGGAAATTTTTAGACGTTTCTTATGGGACCCACCCCGAGGAGACAATGGACATTTACCTGCCGAATGAAGGCAAGGGCCCTTTCCCCGTAATCATCATGATCCACGGCGGCGGTTGGTGTGACGGTGATAAGACCTATTGGGAACCAAACGGCGGGATTAAATCAGTCGCCTATGGGTTTGCCGTTGCGTCCATCAACTACCGGCTTGGGCCGGAACATCCACACCCGGCGCAGATTCAGGACGTAAAGGCCGCCATCCGCTTTGTACGGGCGAATGCTGAACGGTATGGATTCGATCCCAACCGGATTGCGACCTGGGGCGGTTCGGCGGGCGGCCATCTCGCGGCTCTCGCCGGAACCGCACCAAATATTCCGGAGCTGACCGACCGTTCCCTCGGCAACCCGGATACCGACGAATCGGTTCAGGCGGTTGTAGACTGGTACGGCCCCATCTGGATTGACAGAAGCCCGAAGTACTTTGAACAGCTCGGCGTTTATTCCGACGCACAGCAGGCCGGGCAGGTTTCGGAACGGATCTGCGGGCTGCTGCGGTGTGCGCCGGAAGAAATACCGGAGCGTGCGGTGGCGTTTTCACCCGCGTCCTATATCACAAAAGACTGCCCGCCTTTCTTAATCCAGCATGGAACCGCCGACCCGGTTGTCCCCTATTTACAATCAGTTGACTTTGACAAAGCGCTTTCCGCTGTGATCGGCGAGGAAAAGGTCACCCTTGACCTGGTTCATGGCCAGGGGCACGGAAGCCTTGTATATGAGAGCTTCGACAACGTAAAACGGATTACCGACTGGCTCCGGAAAGTTATGAAATAAGGGGGAACCTATCATGCCAAGGAAAAAACAGACCTTTCAAACAGCCAACGGCCCTGTTACCGTCAACGTTCCGCTTAGTGCGGAAATGGAGGCGCAGCTTAAAATTGTAATCGACCACTCGGGGATCAACCGGAAATGGCTCGACGTTCCTTACGGCCCGCTTGACGACGAATTGGTGGATATCTACCTGCCGAATGAAGGGGAAGGCCCTTTTCCGGTTCTCCTTGCCATCCATGGCGGCGGCTGGCGCGAGGGTGACAAGGATTACCTTGAAGTCCACAGTGCGTTTAAAACGGTGCAGATGGGCTTTGCGGTGGCCTCGATCCGCTACCGGTTAATTCCCAAACATCCCCATCCGGCGCAGATTCACGACGTTAAGGCCGCCATCCGGTTTTTACGGGCAAACGCCGTGAAATATAACCTCGATCCGAACCGCATTGCCGCGTTCGGCGGTTCCGCGGGCGGGCACCTGGCAGCCCTTGCGGGAACTTCCGCAAACCGGCCGGAATTGACCGACCTTTCCCTCGGCAACCCGGACGTCGACGAATCGCTTCAGGCGGTTGTAGACTGGTACGGGCCGATCTGGCTTGACCGTACGGCTAAGGATTTTGAAAAGCTGGGTGTTTATACCGACGCACAGCAGGCCGGCCCCGAATTTTCTGAACATAAAAAAGAGCTTTTTGCCTGTACAGAGGAGGAATATCCCACAAAAGCCGCCGAATTTTCCCCTGCAACCTATATCACAAAGGACTGCCCGCCTTTCCTGATCCAGCACGGAACCAAAGACCCGCTTGTCCCCTACCTGCAGTCGGTCGACTTTGACAGGGCGCTTTCCGCTGTAATTGGGGAGGAAAATGTTACGCTTGACCTTTTGCACAACCAGGGCCACGGCAGCTTTGTTTTTGAAAGCATTGACAATATGATGCGGGTTACCGACTGGCTCAAGGATACAATGGGAATAGAAAGGAACTGATTGTAGTGAAAAGAGAAGTACAGTACAAATACATCACCCCCGGCATGTTCAAAAAAAGGCTCGCCGAAGCCCCGGTCGCCTATCTTCCCCTCGGCACCATAGAATGGCATGGGGAGCACTTGCCGCTGGGTGCGGACGGCATCCAGTCAGAAGAGCTGTTCGGGATGCTGGCGGAGGATGTGGGCGGTATTGTTCTGCCAATGCTCTTCTGCGCGCCGGACGCCAAAAAGGTGGAACCGGACGGCAGTGAAAAGTATGGGATGGATTTCTGGTTTGAAAAGGATCCGGACAGCTTTATGGCTTACCCGACCCAGCAGCTGCCGGGGAGCATCTACTATATGGAGGAAGAGCTGTTTGCTCAGATGATCTTCTCCATTGTCAAGCAGCTTGCCCGTGCAGGATTCAAACTCGTCGTCATGCACGGACATGGCCCGTCTTTTATCTGGGTGGAAAAGCACTATCAAGAGCTGGAAGAAAGGTTCGGCGTCCGGGTTATTACCTGTTATATGAAAGATAAGCCCGAAATGAAAGGTTATATGTCCGACCACGCGGCGGGGAACGAAACCATGATTACCCGGGCGCTTTACCCGGAGCTGGTCCACATGGAAAACCTGCCCAAAGAGGGCTGGCCGCTTGGGATGTTCGGCGAAGACCCGCGGGTGGTCGGGACAGAGGAAAACGGCTGGAAGCTGATCAATTACCACCGGGAGCGGATGGGGAAGGTTATCCGGAACATTCTGGATGGAAAAGAGCCGGAGCTGGACCACTGGGAAGAGTAAGCCCCGGCAGGGAGGAGCAGGACAGATGGGAATTACTTATCAAACCTACGGCGAATGCCCTTACGTAAAAAACAACACCTTCATCGGCCAGCCGCCGGAGAATGCGCCGCTGCCCGCCTACCGCGACCACCGGGGCTGTCTGCCGAAACCCGTTTGGGACGGCCATGAAGACGCAGTTGCCTGTTATGACTACGCCTGGGAGACCGCGTTTGGCAACCTGCGCAGGCCTAACCCGGAAGCCGGTTTTATTACAAACTTTATTGATACCGCTTTTAACGGTTGCCTGTTTATGTGGGATACCGAGTTTATCGCCATGTACGGCAGGTACGCCGCCCGGGTTTTTAATTTTCAGAAATCTCTGGACAACATGTACGCCCGGCAATACCCCAACGGCTTTATCTGCCGCGAGCTTTGGGAAGAAGAAAAGGGCGAGAGCTTTCATATGTACGACCCTTCTTCCACCGGGCCGAATATCCTGGCGTGGAGCGAGTGGCAGTACTATGAACAGACAAAAGACCTGGAGCGGCTGCAGCGGGTTTTTGATCCTATTCTCGCCTATCATCTCTGGATGAAAGAGAACCGCACCTGGCCGGACGGCACCTATTATTCCTCCGGCTGGGGCTGTGGGATGGATAATATGCCGCGGCTTCAGCCCGGCTACAACGTCATGTTTTCCCACGGGCATATGGTCTGGGTAGACACCTGCATCCAGGCGGTCATTTCAGCGAAATACCTTGTCAAGATGGCGGGCGTACTCCACCGGGAGGGCGATGTGGAAGAGCTGGGGAAAGAAATTGCGTCCCTGACCGCCTTTATCAACGAAAAACTCTGGGATGACAAAGACGACTTCTATTACGATATGTGGAAAGACGGCAGTCTCAACCACGTCAAAACCATTGGCTCCTACTGGGCGCTATTGGCAGACATTGTACCTCCGGAGCGGCTGAAGCCTTTTATTGCTCACCTGAAAAACCCGAAGGAATTCTGGCGGCCCCACCTGGTCCCCTCTATTTCAGCGGATACCGAAGGATACGTTCCCGGCGGAGATTACTGGCGGGGCTCCGTTTGGGCGCCGACCAATTACATGCTCCTCAAAGGGCTTGCCCATGTAGGGGAGGAAAAACTTGCTTATGAAATTGCGGTCAACCATTTGGAAAACGCCGTACAGGTCTACAACGAAACCGGCACCCTTTGGGAGAATTACGCCCCCGAAGAGATTACCCGCGGCAGCCATTCCCGACCGAAGTTTGTCGGCTGGACGGGGCTGACGCCGGTCGCTATTCTGTTTGAATACGTGTTCGGCATCCGGACAGATGAACGGAACAACAAGATTATCTGGCAGATCAACCGCACCGAACGCCACGGGATTGAAAATTATCCTTTCGGTGATGCAAGCGTCGATCTTCTTTGTGAAGCCCGGGCTGAAAACGAACAGCCGGTTATCACCGTCAAAAGCGACCGGCCTGTTCAGGTTGAAGTCCGCTGGAACGGGGGAGTTTTTATGGCGGAGAGCCGGTAGGGCCGCTGGCAGTCAAAAAAGCGCGCGGGCTGGGATAAAATACCGATTGTATAATAAAACGTATTTGTCTTAATCAGTATATTCCCTCCGCCAAA